>NZ_JAGPZB010000019.1:0-24856 GCF_024454115.1 Corynebacterium sp. CCUG 65737 | reverse complement strand
GAATCTCCTCTGAAACCCAACCGGCCACAACAACCACCTCTCGATCGAAGTGGCGCATTCACCCATTGACAGTCCCGTGAAGTCACTCGGTTCATAGACAGAGGTTCATGGCCTCCGCGGGGCCAGGCCAACCCGGCCAGGCCAACCCGACCGGACCCCCTTACCGCCTACTTCTCCCAGGACGCGGGCTCGCCCCAGTTGTCGTCAGCCTCGTCCTGGGCCTCGGCGCGCTTGTTGCGCTCCGCGGCGGTGTCGAGTGCGCGCTGTGCTTCCTCGCGGGTGTCGTAGGGGCCCATGCGGTCATCCCAGCCGCCGACTTTCCCCTGGGTGACTTCGCCGGTGGAGGGGTTGAAGTAGAACTTTTCGTCGCTCATAAGGGATCCTTTCAGTATCTGTCCGGCTTCGCGCCGAACACTTTCCGGCGTGCCGCCGGGATCACCTCAAGGCTACATGCGCGGTTGGTACTGTTGTGTGAGAAATCCTCCCCTCGGAAAGGACTGTCATGGCCGAATGGACTGCTGACTTCACCCCCGCCTCAAAGCGCATCGCCAAGGTCCACCGCGAAGTCACCAGCAGGGATCCGAAGCACACGGCGGATGCGCCGGGCACGTTCATCGTGGTGGGTGAGAATGCGGACCACTTCGGTGGGATCACCATTGCCGGGCTGGCTTGGCACCGGGCGGCCGTGGCGGTGAGCCCGCGCACCGATGCCACGATCTCAGTCCACGCCGAGTTTGCTTCGAGGGTCATTGAGGACACGGCCACAACGTCGGAGGTCGCGGAGCTGGCAGAATCTCCGGACACGGATAGCCGTTACGCGGTGCGCTTCGGCGGGCTGGTGCACACGCTCGTCGGTAGGCAGATGCTGTCGCGTGAGACCGCCGGCATGGACATCACCGTGGTCAGTGACATTCCGCTGGGGTCCGGGCTTGGCGCGCTGCACGCAGCCGATGCAGCGTTGGGGCTTGCCCTGCTCGCCGACGACGAAGAGATTGATTCCGCACCCTTGCGCACCCGCATCGCGGAGATCGCCAGCCAGTCTGCGAAAACCTTTTCGCCGGTCCCCGTACTGCGTGCCCGCCACTCGGCCGCATTGCGCGGGGCGGAGGAATCGGTGAGCGTCATCGATTATTCGGACGGTTCGCTCACCCAGGCGCCTCACCCCAGCCGCGCGGGCGTCGCAATTTTCTCGGTCGCAGCTCCGTCCGATGAGTCTTTCGCCGATCAGGCAATCACAGAAGGCCGCACGCTTATCGACGACGCCTGCGCCAACTTCGGCGTCCCTTCCCTGCGCCAGCTGCCCGAAGCGGTGGATCGTGTGGTCGAGTGGGTCGACGCGCGCCGCCAAGTCTACGGTGCGGACTCCGCCCCGACCCCGGAAACTGCGCGCGCGTGGGTGACGTTCAGCGAGGCGGAAACGCAGCAAGCGGCTGCCGCAGCGAAGGCCTTACGCAGCATGCGTATCGACGACTTTTTCGCCGTCCTCGACCAGCCCCTGCCCACCCCGGGCCTATCGGTGCCCGACCAGTTGATCCAGCTGTTGGAGCTGCGCGGGGCCACAGCCGCGCGCCCGGCTGCTGCCGGCATGTCTCAGGCAGTGCTCGCATACGTGCCGGCGGAGAAGGCGAGCAACGCGATCGCCGACCTGATCGACGATGGGCTGGACGTGATGGACGTGCAACAGGGCTCGGCCGCGAAGGTTTTATCCTAGCGCAGGCTGCAAGCTAGTCCGCCGGCCAGGCGAACACGACCTCGCGTTCCTCCACGTCCGCACGAATGAGGGACATGGTGGCCTCGCGGGGCTCTTCGGGGTGGCCGAGGCAATCGGCGAGCACGGGCGGGTCGATGACGAACACCCTGGCCTCGTCGTTCTCCTGGTCGGTCCGCAGGATGACGCCGTTGAAGTTGTGGCCCACCCACGGCTGCAGCACTGTGGCCTCGGTGAGGTTGAGGCACGCCCGGTCCACTGAGTTCGCCAGCTGGGACGTCCGGCCCATCGTTTTGATCACGCGCGGGGCATCCTGCTCCACCCACTCCGGAACCGACTCGCCCTTGCAAAGGGCCAGGCAGACCTCGGTGGCGTAGCGGTCAATAAGACGCCGCAGCGGTGCGGTGACGTGCGAGTAGTGTCCGCCGATGCCAGCATGAACCTCTGGTTCCTTCTCGGTCAGGTCGACATACCCGGCACCCCGCAGCAACTTCTGGGCCTCGCGCATCACGGCCATTCCCCGGGGCGTGGCGGCGTTGACGGTGTGGAGGAAGAGGCCGATGTTGGCGCCGTCGGGAAGCGAATAACCTAGCGCACGCGCCTCGGTGCGGAACATGCTCTCGGCCGATTCCTCTGCGGGCCGCAACGTGCGCAGGAAGCCCACCGACGCCTCGCGCATCATCTCTCCGGCCGCCATGCCCGTGAGCAGGGAGATCTCCGAGTTGTAGTCCATGACTTTGTGGCGAGGTTCGATGACCAGCTCGAATTGACCGTCGTCAAGCTCGACGACGCGGACCGACGGCACGCGCAAGTTGATCGCCCTGCGTCGGAGTGACGACGCTGCGCGCAGCTCGCCGACCTCCGGCAACAGCGCGATAGAGGGGTGAACGCGGCCGGCGTCGAGGTCTGCCTGGACCCCGTCGTAGTCGAGTCGCGCAACGGAGTGCACCACCGCCCGCTCGATGTGCGTGCTGGCGAGCTCGCCGTTGGCGTCAAGGTCGAACGTCCACAACACCGCTGGCCTATCGACGTCCGGAAGCAGCGACGCACTGCCCTCACTGAGCTCCTCCGGGTGGAGGCGGGCAGGTTCATCGGGCAGGTAGATCGTCTGGCCGCGCACCAGGGACTCCTCGTGCAGGGGGCTTCCCGGCTCAATGAACGCCGCCACATCCGCAATCGCGTAGAAAACGCGGTAGCCGGAGCCATGCTTCTCGATGCACACCGCCTGATCCAGGTCCATGGACCCCGCCGGGTCGATGGTGACCAGGGGGATGTCGCGGGCGTCGATACGCTCCCCCGCATGCCGGTCAGTCGCGTTGGCTGCAGCCTCGTGCAACTCGGGGCTGAACTCCGTGGGGACGTCGAACTCAGCGGCAATCGCGCGGAAGTCGAGAGGGGCGGCGTAAAGCTTCATAGCGGCCAATTGTTGCAGAAAACACTCTTGAGCGCGGGGTTCACTTGCGGTGTCTTGCACACGCCGCGCAGCTTTCCAGATATAGTTTGCATGCTTGTCCCGGCCAGGAATTCTGACCTGGTGTTTTTCTGAATACGATTCCAGCCCGCTGCAAACTAAATCTTAGCCGAGTCGTCCGCGTGAGAAACAGGGCGAGTGAGCCGGCCTGTGAGCCGGATTCTGTTCCCTGAGCGCAGCCCAGGGCGGCGATCATCCATCTAGGACGCCCATTACTGAGCGTCTCGAGCAGCTACCTTCGAACATGGGCGGGCAGCCTCATCACGTCCGACGACCTCTGCCAAAAGGCAGGGGTTCTTGCCTTGCTCCCAGTGGGGTTTACCTGGCCGCATGCGTCACCGCACACGCCGGTGCGCTCTTACCGCACCCTTTCACCCTTACCTGCGTTGCACCCGGCGATGCCGTGCGCAGCGCCGGCGGTCTACTTTCTGTTGCACTTTCCCGCGGATTGCTCCGGGTTGCCGTTAGCAACCACCGTGCCCTGTGGAGTCCGGACTTTCCTCGACCCGCGCCTTTTTCCTGTGGAATGGTTCGCGGAGCCGCGATCACCCAGCCGACTCACTCGCAAGGCGTAACTGTACCCCTGGGCGGGCAGTTTGCGGAAGTTCTCCTGAGGCAGGCGGGGCCGGGGCCGTGGGGCTGGAATACCGCTCAGACATATGCGCTAGAACGCATGCTTTTGACCAGGGTGTTTACCCGAGCAGTATTCCGGAAAGCGCCCAGCAGTATTCCGGGTCCACAGGGGTTGCTTTAGCGGAAGTGTGCGACGTCGTTAAAAGAGCGCAGCACACCCATGTCGCCATAGAACTCGACCACGGAGATCGATGCCAAGTCCAGGAACATGTGCTTGAAGGTGTCGGGCCCCGAGGAAAGCGCTTGCCTGATCACAGACTTGATCGGGGTCATGTGCGTGACCACGAGCACGGTCTTCCCCTCGTGCTTTTCCTGGACCTTCAGGCGCGCCCGCGTAACCCGGCGGTGCAAGCTGGCCAGGGACTCCCCCTCCGGCGGCGCCTGGTTGGCGGACCCAATCCAGGCTGCGAATTCATCGGGGAACTGCTTCTCGGCCTCCGCGCGAGTCAGCCCCTCGAAGGAACCGAAGTCGACCTCCCTGAACCCCTCGACCGTCTCGATCTTCTCGGCGGGCATACCGAGAGCTTCCGCGCAGGCGGCTGCAGTTTCCTGGGCGCGGGTGGCCGGTGAAGCGATGATCGCGTCGATCGTGCCCATCGCGGCCAATGCTGCCGCTGCCCGGCGCGCCTGCTCCTGCCCGGTCTCAGTGAGAGCCGGATCCGAGGAACCGCTGTAGGCCTTGCGGGCAGAGTGTTCCGTTTGACCGTGCCTAAGCAGTACGAAGCGGGTGCGCGGCGCGTCTGCGGCAGATGTGCCTGACCAGTGGGCGGGGCCGCCGACGGTGTGGGAGGCACCAGGCGTCGGGCTGTTGCCAGCATCAGCCTGCTCACCAGCACCTTCCCCACTTGTTGTCGCATCAATAATCCCCGGCGCATGTCCGGCTACGGCGGCATCCATCGCCACGTTGGACAGCTCATCAGCCTTCTTGTTCTTCGCGCGGGGCACCCAGGTGTAAGTGACGGAGTTGAATCCGGCAGCCAGGTCACGGGCCTCGAAAGCCAGCTTCTTCATATCCGGGTGTTTGATCTTCCACCGGCCGGCCATCTGCTCGACGACCAGCTTGGAGTCCATGAACACGTCCACGTCGGTGGCCCCAAGATCCCGCGCGGCCTCCAACCCGCGCAGCAGACCGCAGTATTCCGCGACGTTGTTGGAGGATTTCTTACCTACGACGTAGGCGATTTCGGCCAGCGTTGCACCGGAGGCGTCGTAAAGCACACTGCCGGAACCCGCAACTCCCGGATTGCCGCGGGAACCGCCGTCGGTGTAGAGGGTGACCTTCATCGGATGAGCAACGTTCCGCAGTTCGGGCAGGTGGGAAGCTCGTCCTCGGGGACGGCGAGCACCTCGTTGCGCTCCGCGGGCGGGAGCTGAAGGAAGCAGGAACCGCAGGTCCGGCCATTAAAGTGCGCGGCACCGACAGTGGCGTAGACACCGAGAACGTCGGCCGGCAACGACGCGCGCAGGGCCTCGATGTCTACCGGCTCTTCCTCCGGCAGGGCGTCAACGGCGCGGCGGGCGGCTTCGATGCGATCATCCAGCTCCGCGAGGGCCTGAGCACGCAGGTCACGGTTGCCGCGCAGCGCCTTGACCTCGCCGTGGGCTTCCTTGAGTTCGTACAGTAGGTCCGCAATGCGGGACTTCGCAGCGTAGCGGTCGCGCTTGAGGTCTTCGCGGCGCTCCGGGTCGGTCTCCGCGGAGAGCTGGTGCTTGTCGTCGAGCTCGCGCTTTTTCAGTTTGCGCTCGTCCTCCTGGATGCGGAGGATGTCCGCTTCGACGTCGTCAAGCGCGAGCTGCGCGGCGGCCGCGGCGTTGGCCAGGGACGGGCGCTTCGCCAGCAGCTCGTCGAGTTCCTGCTGTTCCGGGGAGCTGCTGGGGTGCGCGGCGGAGCGCTCCGCCTCCGCGAGGGCCAGGAGGTCGCGTTGCTTGTCGGGATCCAGGTGCATAGTTGTCTCCTAACTCTTCGGGTGCGCGGAAATAGTCCACGGGTCGGTGCGCAGAGTGATGATCTCCGTTTCTACCTCTGGGCACGCCTCCGCGACAACCTCGCTGGCCTGGCTCGTCCACGGGAACTCGCTGGCCCAGTGCGCAGTGTCAATCACGGCAGGCCCGCCGGCGCGCAAATGCTCGTCGACAGGGTGATGGCGCAGGTCAGAGGTGACGTACACATCCACGCCGAGCGTGGACACAGCATCCAGGAAGCTGTCGCCCGAACCCGATGACACTGCCACCGTCTGCACCATCTGGTCCGGGTCACCGGCAGCGCGCACGCCCCACGCAGTCTCCGGCAGCGCATCAGCGACCTGCTGCGTGAACGCGCGCAGAGTCATCGGCTCCGCGAGCTTTCCGACGCGCCCCAGCCCCGTCGCCGTCTCCAGGTCCACGGTGGACTCGAGCGTGACGACGTCGAATGCCGGCTCCTCATACGGGTGCGCCCCACGCAGTACCGCTGTGAGCTTGCCGCGTAGTGAAGACGGTGCGACGAATTGGACGCGGGTTTCCTCGCCGGTGAAGTGCTCACCAACCTCGCCATCTGTCGGGTCCGCGCCCTCTTCCGGGGTGAAACCGCCCCGCCCGTCCCATTCGAAGGCGCAGTGGGAGTAGTTGCCGATGTGGCCGGCGCCTGCGTCGAAAAGCGCCTGCATGACGCGGTCGACGTCGCCGGGCGGAATGTGAACGCCCCACAGGTCCTGCGCGGCTGGGTCGACGACTTTGATGGGGCGGCCGGGCGTGATGCCGACGAGTTCGGCGAGCTTGTCAGAAACGCCCGGGCGCGCAGAATCGGCGTTCGTGTGCGCAGCGAACAGCGCGCAACCGCCGCGGATGAGCGTGTGCACGACCTTGCCTTTCGGCGTGTTCGCAGCCACCGAGGTCACCCCGCGCATGAGCAGTGGATGGTGGACCACCAGCAGGTCAGCGCCGAGTTCCACTGCGCGCTCTGCGACGGCCTGCGTGCAGTCGAGGGCGAACACGACCTTGCGGGCGGGCTCTGCCGGATCCCCGCAGATCAGGCCCACCGCGTCCCAACTTTCTGCGAGACGCGGCGGGTAGGCGGTCTCGAGTGCGTGAACAACATCGCCGACGGTAGTCATGCGCACCAGTTTAGGCTGTGTGGCATGACCACCCTCTTGTTGGACGTTGACGGCACCCTGATCGACTCTTTCCCCGGCATTCGCGACGGCTTCCTCCACGCCCTGGACACAGTCGGGGTCGACCACCCTTCTAACGACTTCATTGCCCGGATCCCGGGGCCGCCGATGGAGGAAACGTTGCGCTCCCTGGGGCTTTCCAGCGCGCAGCTGCACGAGGCTTTCGACGCCTACATGTCCTTCACCCGCGCCGGCGGGTGGGAACGAGCGACGGTGTTCGACGGGATCGGAGATCTCCTCGCTGGCTGGCGCGCAGACGGGTTCCGGCTGGTGACGGCGACGTCGAAAGGCGAAGGCTTTGCTCGCGCCATCCTCGAGCGGGAAGGCCTGCTGGATTACTTCGACTTCCTCGGTGCCGCGCAAGAAAATGGCCCGCGGCGCGCCAAAGCCGACGTGATTGCCCATGTTCTTGATAAGGTAAGTATCCCCAGCGGCACTGGGCTGATGATCGGTGACCGCGCGCACGATATCGAGGGCGCGGCCACGTTCGGCATTCCCACTGCCGCTGTTGCGTGGGGTTACGGTACTTCCTCCGAGTGGGAGCAGGCCGATTTTCTCGCGCACACGCCCGCAGAACTGGACACGATTGTAAGGAACTTCCATGACGCACATTGAATTCGTGTGCACAGGCAATATCTGCCGCTCACCCATGGCAGAAGTCATTGTTCGCGATGCGCTTATCCGCGCCGGACTCGACCACGTCACAGTCACCTCCTCCGGCATCGGCGGATGGCATGTGGGCAACCCTGCCGACTCCCGTGCGTTGGATGAGCTCACCGCCCACGGGTACGACGGATCCTCCCACCGCGCCCAACAGTTCGGCGCCGCTCAGCTGGACGCCGACCTAATCGTGGCTCTGGACACACGCCACATCTCTGAGCTGGTCGTCCGCGGCGTGCCCGAGGACAAGATCCGGTTGCTGCGTTCCTTCGATCCCTCCTCCCCCGCCGACGCCGGCGTGGCGGACCCCTACTACGGCGGGCCGGAAGGCTTCACCACCACGCGCGAGCAGATTGAGGCCGCCGCGCCCGGCATCGTGGAATGGGTCCGCGAGCGCGAAGCCTGATTGCGCGGATTCGGCCCCGTGCCCGCGGGCTAATAGGCTTGAAAGCGTGAGTGCGCCAAAGACCCGAACCGGTTCCGTGTGGAAGTCGTTTTTGACTCCCGGCTGGGTCATCGCGTTCATTCTGGCGCTCGCATTTTCCTGGTTCGCCATCACATGGCTGTCGCCGTGGCAGCTGAACAAGGACCACGACATCGTCGAGCGCAACGAGCGCATTGAGACCGCCTTCGAAGCAGCCCCCGTCCCCGCCGCCACGCTTCTCGACGGCGGCTACGACCCCACCGACGAATGGACCCGGATCTCACTGACCGGACGTTACGTGCCCGATGACGAGGTTCTGCTGCGCCTGCGGCCCGTCGACGGAGCCCCAGCGTTCCAGTCACTAGTGCCCTTCCAGCTTGACGACGATTCCAGCACCGTCATCCTGATCAACCGCGGCTGGGTGCCTGCCGAAGACGGCGGCACGACTGTTCCCGAGCTGCCCGCCCCGCCCGCGACCGAGACAGTCACCCTCAACGCCATGATCCGCACCCCGGAGGACCCCCACCCCGAAGAAGTCCTCGAGGATCAGGGCTACACCATGGTGCAGTCCATCAGCCCCGCTCAGATTGCCGAGCTGACCGAATCAGGCTCGGATTTCGCCGAGCCCTACGCCCAGCTGATGTCCGACCAACCCGGCGTTCTCAACCCCATCCCCCTGCCGCAGCTCGACCGCGGCAACCATTTGTCCTATGGGTTACAGTGGATCGCCTTCGGCATCATGGCGCCGGCCGGCCTGATCTACTTCCTCTATTCCGAGGTGCGCGAGCGCCGCCGCTACCGCCAGGAGCAAGAAGAACTCGCCGAGCTGGTCAATCCCATCGCCGATGACTCCCCCGCCCCCGCGCCGGTTTCGTCGTCAGCCTCTGGGACGACCGAGACTGAACCCAAAGGCCCGGTGGCGACAGCAGCTCCTGCCCGAGCTCGGTACGGAAGTTCACGCACGAACCCGTGGGCTCAGAAAGAAACCGAAGAGCGCTTCTAGAGCTCTCTCGGGTTTTCAAAGGTTTCTAGGGTTTTGTTGGGTGACGCGCCTGCGTGCTAGCATCGTCGACACGCGCGCCGTTAGCTCAGCTGGAAGAGCAACTGGTTTACACCCAGTAGGTCGGCGGTTCGAGCCCGTCATGGCGCACCACAAAAGGAGAAATCACGCCCATCCGCACAACGCGATGGGCGTTTTCTTTTCGCCTATATCTCGGTGGTCTTGTCTTCGTCGAGGCTGGGGTGAGGTGCGAGGCCCTTAAAGGTTCGCTTGGACGAGACATCGCGAGCCAACGGCTCTCGTGCATGCTCGGGGGTAGAGATTTGGGGGTGCTTAAAGGGGCTTTTCAGCAGGGGTGTGGAATCTCACAGGGCTAGTTGCGGGCACCCGCAGAGCGCAGGCAAGACCCCTGCCAGTTCCCCAGCCGGTCCGCCTTAGTCTGCACGAGCCCAGCGAGCTGTGCGGACTCAGAGATGTCGCCGGGGTGGACCTCACCAGCCTGGTTCGCACCCGGGGTGAGCAGCCAAATTCGACCAGATTCGGAAAGGTTTCGAGTAGCGTCGACCAGCGCATCGACGAGGTCCTCATCGTCAGCGCGGTGCCATAGAAGGACGACGTCGCAGAGCTCGTCGGTCTCATCGTCGAGAAGCGCCTCGCCGATCCGGTCCTCAATAGCCTCGGAGATCGACGAATCACAATCGTCGTCCCACCCGAGCTCCTGGACGATGTCGTCGCCGGAAATGCCCAGCTTATCTACGAAATTCTCAGCGCTACCGGCGCCCACTGTGTGCTTTCCTCCTCAAACGGTGACTAACAATATTGCCAGGATACCGCTCCTGCTGCGCCACGGCGTGCATAGACAAAAAGAACTACGCTAGAAGATGTAGACGTGCGGTGCCCCCGCAACCCGGGAAAGGCGCCGTGACGTGCAGCAAGAATCCCGTATCGGAGGTATGGACATGGCTGAAAACGACGTAGAAGTAACTGCTGGGAACGACTCCCAGCACGCGATCATTCGCGATGGAGTTGCTTCCTACATGCACGACCCGGACCCGGAGGAAACGAAGGAATGGATGGATTCCTTCGACGGGCTCCTGGAGAACTCTGATCCTGAGCGTGCGCGCTACCTCATGCTGCGCCTTTTGGAGCGTGCCGACGCAAAACGTGTTCCCCTGCCGTCGCTGACAACGACGGACTTCGTCAACACCATCCCGACCACGCTCGAGCCGGAGTTTCCCGGCGATGAGGCGATGGAGAAGCGCTACCGCCGTTGGATCCGTTGGAACGCTGCCATCATGGTGCACCGCGCTCAGCGCCCGGGCATCAAGGTCGGCGGACACATTTCCACCTACGCGTCCGCAGCGGCGCTCTACGAAGTGGGCTTCAACCACTTCTTCCGCGGCAAAGACCACCCGCAGCACGGCGACCAGATCTTCGTTCAGGGCCACGCCTCCCCCGGTATCTACGCCCGTGCGTTCCTGGAGGGCCGCCTGTCCGAGGATGACATGGACGGCTTCCGCCAGCAGCACTCCCGCGAGCAGGGCGGCCTGCCGTCCTACCCGCACCCGCACGACATGCCGGAGTTTTGGGAGTTCCCGACTGTGTCCATGGGCTTGGGCCCGATGAACGCGATCTACCAGGCACGCTTCAACAAATACCTGCAGGACCGCGGCATCAAGGACACTGCTGACCAGCACGTCTGGGCGTTCCTCGGTGACGGTGAGATGGATGAGCCGGAATCCCGCGGCTGCATCCAGATGGCCGCCAACTACGAGTTGGACAACCTGACCTTCGTGATCAACTGCAACCTGCAGCGTCTCGACGGCCCCGTCCGCGGCAACGGCCAGATCGTCCAGGAGCTGGAGGCCTTCTTCAAGGGCGCCGGCTGGGAAGTCATCAAGGTCATCTGGGGCCGCGAATGGGATGAGCTGCTGGAGAAGGACGAGGACAACGCTCTGGTCCACATCATGAACCAGACTCCGGACGGTGACTACCAGACGTTCAAGGCCAACGACGGCGCATGGGTCCGCGAGCACTTCTTCGGCCAGGACGAGCGCACCAAGAAGCTCGTCGAAGACATGACCGACGAGGAGATCTGGAACCTGCGCCGCGGCGGCCACGACTACCGCAAGGTCTACGCCGCCTACAAGAAGGCGCTGGAGACGAAGGACGGCAAGCCGACTGTCATTCTCGCCTTCACTGTTAAGGGTTACGGTCTGGGCCACACCTTCGAAGGCCGCAACGCCACCCACCAGATCAAGAACCTCACCGCTGAGGACCTGAAGCTCTTCCGCGACATGCAGGGCATTCCGATCTCCGACGAAGAGCTGGAGAAGGACCCGAACCTGCCGCCCTATTACCACCCTGGCGAAGACTCTGAAGAGATCCAGTACATGAAGAAACGCCGCGAAGAGCTCGGTGGCTACCTGCCGGAACGTCGCGCGCAGTACACACCGCTTGAAGTACCGGACCTGGACAAGACTTACAAGGCCGTGTTCAAGGACTCCGGCAAGCAGGATGTAGCCACCACCATGGCGCTGGTTCGTACCTTCAAGGCGCTCATGCGCGACAAGGAGATCGGCCGCCGCGTCGTGCCGATCATCCCAGACGAGGCCCGTACCTTTGGTCTGGACTCCTGGTTCCCGACTCTGAAGATCTACAACCCGAAAGGCCAGAACTACATCCCGGTCGACCACGACCTGCAGCTGTCCTACCGCGAAGCGCCGGAGGGCCAGATTTTGCACGAGGGCATCAACGAGGACGGATCGTCGGCAAGCTTCCTCGCCGCCGCCACGAGCTATGCGACGCACGGCGAGCCGATGATTCCGATGTACATCTTCTACTCGATGTTCGGATTCCAGCGCACCGGCGACAACTTCTGGGCTGCCGCCGACCAGATGGGCCGCGGCTTCATCGTCGGCGCAACTGCTGGCCGCACCACACTGATGGGCGAGGGCCTGCAGCACCTCGACGGCCACTCCCCCATCCTGGCGTCGACGAACCCGTCGGTCATTCCTTATGACCCGTCGTTCGCCTACGAGATCCCCTACCTGGTCAACAAGGGCATCGACCGGATGTACGGCCCTGACGGCGGCGAGAACGTGATGTACTACCTCACCGTCTACAACGAGCCGACCCACCAGCCGGCCCGCCCGGACGACCTCGATGTCGAGGGCCTGCACAAGGGCATCTACCTGTACGACCGCGGCGCTGAAGACAAGGAGAACAAGGTCTCTCTCCTCGCCTCCGGCGTGGGCATGCGCTGGGCGCTGCAGGCACAGCAGATCCTGCAGGACGAGTACAACGTCGGTGCAGCGGTGTACTCCGTGACCTCCTGGACGGAGCTCGCACGCGACGGTGCTGCCCTGAACAAGGCTCGTCTGCAGGATCCGTCCGGTGAGCACGACGAGCCGTTCGCCACGAAGCAGCTCAAGCAGACCGAGGGCCCGTACATTGCTACCTCGGACTTTGCGACGGACCTGCACGAGCAGATCCGCCCGTATGTCCCGGGCCGCTACGTTGTCCTCGGCGCCGACGGCTTCGGATTCTCCGACACTCGCGAGGCTGCCCGTCGCTTCTTCAACATCGATGCTGAGTCGATGGTGGTCGCGGCTCTGACCGCGCTGGCTGACGAGGGCAAGATCGACATCTCCGTGGCCGCCGACGCAGCCAAGAAGTTCAAGATCGACGACCCGACGGCCGCCAAGCCCGACTCCGACTACAGCCCGGAGAGCGGGATGGAGTAGTCCGGGCCAACGTACCGGGTCAATGACCACCCTCGATCGCGCGAACGCCCGCTGCCCATTCTGTGCGCGGGCGTTCGTGTTTGAAGTTACGGTTGCGTTTGCCAATCGCGCGGGGGCGGTTTAGCTTAGAACCGTCTTAATATCCCGTAAGCTTTGCAAGGACCTACCATGACGACCTCCCAGCCGTACCCGAACCAGAACCCGCACCAGCAGCCGGCGGGCCAGCCCGCAGGCTCCTACCCGGCAGGCGGCCAGGCCCCTGCCCCGCAGGAGAACCAGAAGCCGGGCCGCTTCGACAACGCCAACTGGTACGCGCGCGCCGCGATGGCTTTGTCCATCATCAGCATCCCGCTTTCCAACCTTGCATCCTGGACACTTCCGCTCGCCATCATCTGCCTGTTCGTCGGTTTCGGCCTGGCAATCTACGCCCTCGTGTCCAAGAACGCACCGAAGACTGAGCGTTGGTGTGCGTGGGTGGCTGTTGGCATCTTCGCCTTCAACATCGTCGCTGGGATCATCGCGTTCTTCTTGGGATTCACGGGAGCGATCTAGCCCGCTTCACCATCCAGACCATGAATCGGGTCGCCGTTGGGCGGCCCCTTTCGCATGTTCGCTTATCGACGTCGCGTGGCAGCCTGGCCCGCTGCCGTCGATACGCATGTGCTCTTTCGCATTTTCGTGCCGTCCACACGTCAAGTAACTGGAGCCACTGCCGCAACACGCCAGCTGGCGTTTTACGAAGCCCTTCCAGACGGCACGAAAATGCGAGAATCCTTATGGATCCTAGACGGCAGGTAACCTGGACACATGGTTGAGCTCGCCATGATTTTCAGCATCCTGCTGGGCCCGCTTGGGTTGGTGTTCATGCTCGCTGCGATCCGGTACCACACAACAGGCGTCCCAGTGAGCCAGCTGCGGAAGCCCTTCGCGCTGGGATCCGCCGTGGGACTACTGGGCTTCATTACGTTTGCGCCGCTACTGGTATACGGATTCATGGCCATCGGATTCCTTGCAGCTCTGGCTGCAGGCATCGCCTCGGGGTGGCTGCTGCGGAATTCACCGCGGACCTGGTCGGCGGCCGGGCTGTTTGCCGCGACCGCCAGCTTCGCATGCATCGGTGCTGTGACCATCTGGGTAGCCATTGGGACGAAAAGCGCGCCACCGACTTCAGCTCCAGGCGACTTCGTCTTCGCAGCGTTCATGGGCGCATTCGGCGTGTGGCTGACGCTGTTCCCCTTGCTGTTATTCACGGCCGCGATCACCATTTACATCTTCCGTCCAGAACCCGCCGGACCAGCCCCGACTCCGTATGCTGGGCCAGCATGAATGGTTTGTCGGATGGGGCTGCCGCCCTGGCCCTGAGCCATGTGGTGCTCGCTGTGCCCCTGCTCCCTATCGTCGCGGTCGCGGCGTGGCGACACGGTGGTTTGAAGAACATTCAGAAGCATTTGCTGCTCGGCCTTGGGGTTGGAGTCCTTCTGTGCGTAGCCGGGTTTTTCTTTGTGTGGGCCATCGGATTGATGGAGCCACGACACTTAGAGTCACCCTTGGCGTTCCTCGTCGTCGTTGTGCCACTGGCCATATGGATCGCTGCTAGCAACGTGGCGGGGCATTCAGTCCCCGGGACTAACCGTTGGATCTCGGCCGCATCGGCCATTGCTGCTGGCGCTTGCCTCGGGTTCGGTTCCCCAGCATTGTTCCTGTACTACCACTTCGAACTGACATCCGGCATTGGCTCGATCGGGTTCTACAACCCCTTCGCGGCATTAGTAGGTGTCGCCTTAGTCTCATGGGCCGTAGTATTTCCGGGGACGTGGGCCGGTGCAGGGCGGGCAACACGTTGGAAACGGCCCCGGTGGCGCGATACAGATACAGGGACCCGATGGCACCATTTGTGATTGCTCAATCTTCCACGGGCGGAACCAACGGGGCGTGGGGTGCGGCGGGGCTCGCACTGCTGATCGGGATGATTCCATTCGCCCTGGTGACTACCGTGGGGTTTGCGCGCTACATGGCCGCGAAGACATCTGTCGCCGAGGCCGGAAAGGCTCTGACCATCGGCGCCGGGAGAGGCCTAGTGGCCTGTTTCCCTTTCGTCATGCTTGGCGCGTTTTTCTTCAACTTCAGCTTTGTCCTCGGCATGATCTCCGTGCTCATACTGTTCGGGGCGGTTTTCTTCTTTGCGGGCAAGTTCTTATCAGAGTCGCCGCGCACCTGGTCCGCAGCCGCCCTCGTCGCGGACCAGCCGGGCGAATCGGGTCCACCACTGCCACCCGGACCACCGGAGCCGCCGTAGCCACAGCGCCCACGTTGGGGGCAAAGGTAGGTTGTTGCAAACGATAATAAATTCAGCTGCGGCCGTCTATAAGCGCAGGTCGAAGACCATAAGCGGCGCGGAACCTACTTTCCAAGTGCACTAATAGCGAAAATGCTAGATTCTTTTCCCATGAAGAAAACTGTCATTTCTCTGGCAACAGCCGTAACGGTGGGTGTTGCGAGCCTGTCTCCTGCTGTAGCAGAACCCGTGAATCCCGAACAGTCGACCCTCGGCTCGGCCGACACCGACGAGTCATCGACTTCCAGCGAACGTGACCAGTCGACGTCTAGCGAGGGCGACCAATCGTCGTCAAGCGAACGCGGTCAATTGTCTGACGGCGAAATCGCAGCCATCGTCCTTGTCCCGATCGTTGCTCTGGCCGCGATCGCTGGCGGCGCGTTCTGGGCAATCCAGAATGGAATGATCCCCAACCCGCTGCCTGGTGTTATTCCGGGTCCAGCTCCCAAGCCTGCGCCAGCTCTCGCTCCGAAACCTGCACCGGCTCCCGCTCCTAAGCCAGCGCCAGCTCCCGCCCCAAAGCCTGCACCTGCCCCGGCACCAAAGCCTGCGCCCAAACCCGCTCCCAAACCGTCCAAGTACTACCCGAACTGCCGAGCAGTCTGGAACGAACTCGGCCGCCCGATTAACTCTGGTGAGCCGGGCTACGGTAGCCACCTCGACCGCGACGGCGATGGAGTCGGTTGCGAAAAGCGCCCCCGTTAAGCGCTGACGCAGACGCAACGGTTCAGGCTAGCGGCGAAACACCGTTCATCACCCTTCCAACCTTTAGGGTGAGAGCATGAACCTGGAAGCCCGATTAGATCTGCACAGTGTCGGTGTCGGTGCATGAGCGCAGTTGGAAATGCGGTGGCTTCGGCACTGTTGGGCCATCTTCTGCTCGCGGTGCCGCTTGCCGTCGTAATAGTCGTCGCAGTGCTACGACACCGCGCAACACGAACGCCGTTGACCGGCTTGACGCGACCTATTCTGGCGGGCTTGGGCTCGGGTGTGTTTTTGCTCGCCTTCTCAGTCGCGTTTCTGGTCGCTGTCCAAATGGTTGACTTCCAAGCGCTTCCAGAATTCGTGGAGACTCTGGCCCTTCCCATCCCGCTCATTGTTTTCCTGGGCATGTGGTTTTGCCTGGGTCTAATGCTGCCCACATCCCCACGGACATGGACCCCATCTGCTGCCGCTGCCGGCGGTGTATGCGTCGGATTCGCCTCGCCTTTCCTGCTTTACTGCAGCTATGAGGTGTACCGGAACCACGGTCAGAACGGATCCGCAGACATCTTCTGGATCATGCAGATCGCGGCCCTCGTTCCATGGGTCGCCTTTCCCGTTGTTCTCGTCCTGGTGGCGCTGGGGGTGTGGGTGAGGGATCGTCGACAAGCGATGCGTCCCGGGGCGACGGCGAACCGAAAACTTCTGCCCCTTTAGCCCTGTTCATCGTCGGTGGTCAAACATCGGAGGTTGCGGACCGGTCCGTCCGTCCTGCATACGGTTCCTTCCTGCAACGATCCCTGCTACCGAGCACAACGTCAGCAACGGGTAGACAAAGAGCCACCCGGCAAAAGGCATGATGAGGATGAGGGCACCGGCGGCTTGCGTGGTGCTGTAGTCGTTGTGAGGTTGCGAAAAGTAGAGGGAGTACAGCACTCCCGTAGTCAAAGCGGTGCCGACGTGGTGCCATAGCGAATGAGCGAAGGAAAAAGCGCCAAAAGGCTCGGCACGATCACGGCGACGGCGAGAATCACCGCAGCACCCAGCAGCTCCCCATCATCCATGGGCTCAGTATCGCAAAACGGTGCATGAACTGCTGCGCGATGTTTCACAACCAGACTCGCTTCGATAGCCAAAAGAAACATCTAGGCTTGAACCATGAGCCCCGAGAATCCTTTGGACCTGTTCATCGTCGGCGCTGGACTGAGCGGTGTCGACCTAGCGCACCATGTGAACGAGAATTTTCCTGACTGGAACTGGGAGATCGTCGATTCCAATAAGAAGGTCAGCGGTACGTGGGTGACCTTCACCTACCCCGGTATTCGCTCGGATTCGGATATGGCGACGTTCTCATTCCCGTTCAAGCGCTGGCCGCACAAGGGTAGCTTGGGCAGCGGCGAGAACATCCAGAAGTATGTCGAGGATGTTGCGCGTGAGGAGGGCGTATTCGACCGCTTGACGTTGAGCACCTGGGTGGAGCAGGCGAACTTCGACTCGAAGAAAGGCCTGTGGGAAGTCACCATGCACACCCGCGAGGACGGTCAGGACATCCCCGAAGGCCACACGGACGCGCCGACGGCTGAGCGCACGATCTGGACGAAACGCCTGCACTTCTCTTCCGGCTACTACAAGCACCATCGCGGCTTCACGGCGGACATTCCCGGCGCGGACACGTTCGAGGGCACGCTCATCCACCCGCAGCGCTGGCCGGAAAACCTGGACCTAGCAGGCAAAAAGGTCGTCATCATCGGTTCAGGTGCCACAGCGATCACGCTGCTGCCGGCGCTTCATGACCGCGGTGCAGACGTGACCATGCTCCAGCGCACCCCGACCTACGTTGCTCCCCTGCTCAACCGCGACAACTTCACCGCCGTGACCACGAAGATCATGCCGGAAAAGCAGGCGCTGTCCGCCGCTCGCGCGATGCACATTGTCCGCGACATGGCGCAGTACTGGATGTGCCAGATCTTCCCGTGGCCCGCCCGCGGCTACTTCATGGCGCTCAACCGCGCGTACATCCCGTTCCGCGAGATCTTCAAGAATTTCAACCCGCCGTACGGCCCGTGGGACCAGCGCGTGTGCAAATCTCCCGACGGCGATTTCTTCAAAGCAATACAGGACGGCGCACGCGTGGTCACCGCGAAAATCAAGGAGATCACGCCCGACGGCATTTCGCTTGTCGACGCCCCTTCCCTCCCCGCCGACATCATCATCACCGCAACAGGACTGGACATCCAGGTCTTTGGCGGCGCCCGGCTGTTCGTAGACGGTGAGGAAAAGACCGTTCCGGATGCCGTCGCGTACCGCGGAATGATGGTCGACGGGTTGCCCAACTTCTCTTTCACGGTGGGCTACCTGAATCAGTCGTGGACGCTACGGGCAGACTTGGTCTCCCGGTACATGTGCCGGTTGTGGTCGATGATGGATGAGGACGGCTACACCCAGGCCACCCCGCGTTTCCCGGCGGGCCTGGAAGCTGACATCCCGTTGATGAACATGGACTCTGGTTACCTCGTCCGCGCCCGCAAAGACCTGCCTACCCAGGCCGGTGTTGACCCGTGGATGTTCGCCCAGGATTACATCCGCGAGTACCGCGCGTGGGGGCGCCCCGGCGCGGATCTCCGCGCGGATATGGTTTTCAGCTAGTTAGGGTGCTTAGTTTTCAGACTCGTCGATAAGCGGGTCGACGAGGCGGCGGATCGCTGTGGTCACAGCACCGGGTGCGTCGAGCGGCGGCATGTGCCCGGAACCGGGCAGCACCTGAAACTTCGCCTGCGGCCACAGTTTGTGGAGTTCCTGCGACTGTGAGACCGGCGTGACCGTGTCAATGTCGCCGACGAGTATGAAACCCGGAATCGTCGCGAGCACCTCCGCTGCGGCGCGCTCGTCGTGGTCGCGGAGGTCATCAAAAAATCCCGAGTACGTGTCCAGCGGAGTCTCCTGGATCATGGCCGCGTGGAATTCCACGACATCCCAGGACATTCCCGGCGCGTAGAAACCGACCGCCAGTACGGGCGCAAGCGTCTCGGTGACCACGACCCTCACGCTCTCCGACAGGATCGGCAGTGCCTGCACCATGCGGTAGAGCGCCGCGCCTGCCGTGCCGCCGAGGGCGTGGGGCATCCCGCGGTCGGTGAACGGGTCCACTGACGACGAGATCTGCACGCTACCGGCCAGATTGAGCTCACCGGCATACCGGCGCATCAACGACAGCGACACCGGCCCGCCGAGCGAGTGGCCCACCACAATGACCGGCCCGGTAATCCCGCGGTCCCGGACGACGGCGATGATGTCGTCCGCGGCGGGATCGATAGATAGCTCCGCGCCCTGCCCGGCCGTGCGGCCGTGCCCGCGGTAATCCACCAGCAGCTGCCGGACAGGAAGGTGCTGCAAAGCCCTGACCTGCATGTAAAAAGACTGCGAAGAGATGTTGAAGCCGTGAACGTACAAGACCGTCAGTGCCTCAGGCGATTCCGGCCCACACTCGTACCAGTGAACATTCAGACCGTCGTGGTTCGTGGCGCCGGTGCGCATACCGGTCAGGCCAAGGTGGCCCGAGCCGCTGTACAGCTCGCGACGCATTGCGATGAGCGTCCGCTGGGTGCCGGGGCTGAGGGCGCGCAGGTAATTAGGCATACGGGAATGGTATCTAGAATAGGGTCATGGAACTTTCACAGCGTCTGGACTTGAGCAAGCTCGGCCTCGACGCCACCACGTCGGACGAGCCGGCTCCGCTCGAAGGCGACACCATGGCCCAGCTTGCAGGGCTGTTGGTGCAGGTCGGCGCCGTCGAGGACGCTGATGAGGTCAGCGGCACAGACACCCTGGACAGTCTCGGGGTCGACTCGTTGACCCGCATTGAGCTCGCCGTCCGCGTGGAAGAGCAGTTCGGTGTCCAGATCGACGAAGAGCTGTGGAACAACTGGGCGACGCTTAGCGACGCCGCAGCCCACCTCGACCAGCACTCCACACCCTAGGGTAAACGCCCCGGTGCACCTCGGCCCGCTGTGAACGATGTAGCACCCCAACCCATACCCCGGCCTTTATAAGACCTGTTCAGGACGATATGCGGTTTGACTATTGGGCCATTTCGGGGCAAATCGTTCACACACGCGGCGGGAAGGACCCCGGCAACCACACCGGAGTGCCCAGCAGCGCTAGACCCTTGCCGAGAATCGGAACGTACCGGCGAGTTCGGTCAGCGCAGCCCGGAAGGTGGCCACCTCATTGGCTGGGGCATCAATGATCTCGCGGCAGCTGACGGTCGGTGCAACCCCAGCACGTCCCGGGTCGCGCGTCCACCGGGTGAACCAACGGGTGTCCCAGATCGCGGCATCATGAAGATCAGCATCGTCGAGACCGGCGGCATCGAGAGAAAACTCGGAAAGCTCAGCAGGACTGAGGTGCTCGGCCATGAGCTCTTCTACGCGCAGGCGCAGGTGGCGGGGCATTCCGCTAATGGAGAGGACAGCCCGCTCCCGTGGCGCAACCGGGCTGAGGGTTGGTGCAGACAGGGCTGAGTCCAGAAGTGTGACAGTCATAGGGAAAGTCCTTTCATTGACGCGCGCATGCACGTAAGACGAGGATCGTCTTCCCCTACGTCCTCAAACGTTTCAAGAGTCTCGAAACGGCTCGGTCCAATTCTTCATGCGCTCTAGCCACACTGGCAACCCTCAACCTGCACTTGACACCCCCATTTACTCAAGTGCTAGTTGAGGGTTTTACTCGGTTTTACTCGGCTCGGCGGGCCCAGCCGCCGGCCGAGTCCTCGCCGTCCCGGTCGATGTAGACGCGGTACAGAGCGGCAAGGAACTCTTCTCGAGTCGCCGGATCGACCGCCTCTAACGCCTCGCGGACCTCGCCTTTGGTGGGCATCATTCCGTCGTCGTTAATGGGGTCATCCAGGAGGGCGTGTTCCTTGGAGAGGCGCCAACGTCGAAAAGCATCGGGCTCGAGCCGCGCGAACAGACGGTTGATTGTACCCAGCTCGGAGCTCGCGGGGACGTACCAACCCGCCCAGTAGGCGGCGGTACCCAGCGCGAACGCGATGAGCGGGGCGCACACCAGCGCAGCGGAGGGGTGCTCGAACGAGTAGAGCACCAGCGCGGTAACGGAGCCGACAATGGCAGGCACAACGTACATCTGCTGGTCGTTGAGGATGCGCGGGATGCGCCCAATGAGCACCTCACGAATAACCATGCCGCCGGTCGCGGTGATGATGCCCATGAGGATGCAGCCGATCCACGCCACCCCCGCCGAATACGCGGTGACAGTGCCGGTGGTGCACCAGACGCCGAGGATGACCATGTCCCCGTGGAAGCGGGTGAGCTCCCAGACGTACCCGCGCAGGTTGGCCAGGAATGCAACCAACGCGCCGATGAGCGCGATGGAGATGTACCAGGGGTCCGATAGCGCCGCGACGGGAGTATTGCCGATCATTGCGTCGCGCATCATGCCGCCGGCCATGCCGGAGATGATGGCGATGAGCATGAAGCCCACGGCGTCAAAACGCATGCGGCGCGCGACTGTGCCGCCAATGACAGCGTTGAGGAACACGCCAATGAGGTCGAGGACCGCGATGGCTTGGCCGACTGCGTTGTCAATGCCTCCGAAGTACATTCGGCTAGCTTAGCTGTTCAAAGATCCGCGTATTCGTCTCCTGCCACAGCGGCTTTGCCCAATCCCCGAATTCCTTGTCCGCGAGCATGACCATCGCTGTCCCCGCGCTTGTCGACGCCGACCATGCCGGCACCACCCACATGTACGTACCGGACATACCGAAGTGCCCGACAGTGTCTTCCGGCATGGTGCCGCCAGTCCAGTGGGGGCTCTTGTCGCCCTTGATCTCGAAGCCAAGCCCCCACGGGCAGGGTTTTTGCATGCCGTAACCGGGGACAATGCCGTTCAAGTCGCCGAACTGGTTGGTGAAGGCCTCTCGGAGCGTTTCTTCGGCAAGCAACGTGGGCGAAATGAGCTCGTCGGCGAACTTCACTAAGTCGGCGACAGTGGAACGCCCACCGTGGCCGGCGGAACCGTAGATCTCGGTGTTGCTCATCCCGAGCGGCTCGAAGATGCCCTCGCGGGCGTACTCGCCGAGGGTCATCCCAGTCTCACCCTCGAGGAACTCGGCCAGCACCTCGAACCCAGCCGAAGAGTAAATGCGCCGCTCTTCCGGGGCCTTGCGGATCTTGTGCTCGAAGGCATCCAAGCCCGAGGCGTGCGCCAGCAGGTGCCGGACCGTGGACCCGTCCGGCCCGCAGGGGGTGTCCAGTTCGAAGACCCCCTCCTCCACCGCCATGAGGAACGCGTAAGCAGAGAGCAGCTTGGTCACGCTCATCAACTCGTACACACGGTCCACGTCGCCCTCGGAATCGGTGACGGTTCCCGTCAGGGCAGCGGAATACGTGACATCAGTCCAGCCAAGGTTCATGCACCCCAGACTAGCCCGCTTAACGCGGCAGCAACCCCTCAATGTGGCGGTGCCACCCATGAAGCACCCGCGACGAAGTTGGTTTTGAAGTCGAATTGAGTCGGCACGATCCGCACACCCTCATGCACACTGGGATGCATGAGCATTTCACTCGAACTAGCGGAAGCACATGTGGAGCAGATGCTTGACGACGCCATGCTCCTGGTCAACCAAGAGACCTACTCCTTCGATAAACCGGCGTTGGATGCGGGTTTGAAGGTGTTGCTGGGGCTCGTCGAAAAGCGTTTGGGCCCGTCCGATGACAAGCAGCTTCAGGACGGCGACATCCGCGGCGACATCGCCGTGCTCACCTACAAAGGTGACCTGCCCGGCAACGTGGTCATCGCGGGCCACTACGACACGGTGTGGCCTGCCGGGACCGTTGAAGCCTGGGATCCGCCCGCCCATGACGATCCGCGCGAGCGTCTTTCCGCGCCCGGGATCTTCGACATGAAGATCGGTCTGACGCAAGGCATTTGGGCACTGAAGCTGCTTAAGGATGCCGGCATCCCGCACCCGACCGTGACGTACATTTTCAACGGCGATGAGGAGATCGGTTCGCCGAGTTCGCAGCGCATCATTGAGAATGTCGCCACCGGCGCTGATGCCGCGTTCGTGCTCGAAGCAAGTGTCGACGGCAACGTCAAGGTCGCCCGCAAAGGCATCGGCGACGTCAACGTCACCGCCACAGGAATTGAGGCGCACGCCGGCCTCGAACCGGAGAAGGGCGCCAACGCCATTACTGCCCTGATGGAGTGGTGTCTCGAGGCGACGAAGTATGCCGACCCGGAGAAGGGAACCTCCATCAACGTCGGTGTTGTCGGCGGCGGCACCGGGGCCAACGTCGTGCCCGGATCTGCCTACGCCAAGCTCGATGTCCGCCACTGGGTACCGGAAGAAACACAGCGTCTCGACGCCGCCCTCGACGCCATCACATGGTCCGACCCCCGCGTGGAGATCACCGCCGAACGCAACTGGAACCGCCCGCCGATGGTGCACACCGAGGGCACTGAGGCTCTCTTCCAGGTGCTCAAGTCCCAGGCCGAAGCTTTGGGCCACTCTGACTTCGAGGGGGTTTCCGTCGGCGGCGGGTCCGACGCCAACTTCATCTCCGCAGTCGGCACACCCGTCGTGTGCGGTCTGGGCGCTGGTGGCGCTGGCGCCCACGCCCGGTACGAGTTCATCTACCCCGACTCCGTGCCGTTCTTCACGGCGCTGCTGGCCAACTCCATTGCAGCTATCGACGGGCCGGTCATCACCGACTAATCCCCTGGTGAATCGGATCTGAACCGCGAAAGACCTCCCGGACTCCAGCTCAATGGCTGGGTCGCGGGAGGTCTCGGTTTTACGGGACGCTAATCCCTAGGGTTTAGAACTTCGGGAGCTTGATACCGCCGATTCGCTCGAGGCAGTTCTGGATGTAGCCGTTGCGCTCGAAGCAGTTGTAGATGCCCACGAGGCCTGCCAGGCCAGCCAGCACACCGAGCGTGATCAGCACGATCTTGCCCATCGGCGAAGAGGACAGTTCGGACGAACCGGAGGAACCGTCAAAGAATCCCTTCGCGGAGCCCTCAGACGAGCCCTTTCCGGAACCTTCAGTGGAACCTTTCCCAGAACCATCAGAAGGGTTGGACGGGCCCTTCGGAGCCTCCTCGGTTGTCGTGGTCGTGGGTGACTGCGGCTCGTCTGAGTTTGTCGTCGTGGTCGGCTTCTCGTCCTGCTTATCAGTCGGCTCAGCCGCCTTGCTCGACTCGTCCTCCCGCTTCTCCGTCGGCTCAGCCGCCTTGCTGGACCCAGTGTCCTGCTTCTCGGACGTGGTCGAAGTAGTGCTCGACTCCTCGTCGTTCGTTTCAGGCGTCGTCAAGGTAGTAGTCGTTGGCTTCTCGCTCTGCTCGTCAGTCGGCTCAGCCTGTTCGGTGGTCGTCGTCGTCGGCTTCTCGTCCTGGGGCCTGACCCCCGGAAAGTGGACACGTCGGGGGTTATCTATGCTGCTTGGGTCAGTGTAGCTGATGTGAGTGCTTCGAAGTCATCGGGGGCTAGAAGGTTGCACCAGGAGTGTCGTCTGCGCGTGTTGTAGCGCATGCTCATAGGCATCGATGATGGCCGCATCGGTGAGGCGTTGTCCAGCAGCACGGAGCCGGTGTCCGGTCTTTAAAGCATGGCGGAACGCCGTTTCATCACGGGCCGCGCACCCTTGACTAATCCAAAGGACACGGACGCCGTCGATCAGTTCTGGGTCATATTGATCAAGTCCTGCGCCTATTTCGTTTTCAACATCTTCTGCAAGAGCTTTGAAGGCTTGGGCTTCTTCTCGACGAGCCTTCACTGCATTGATGAGTTCACGACCAGAGCTAAATTGCTGACGCATGTTTTTACCGTACTGAGGGTGTCCAGCCATCTCACGCACCTGCCTTAGAAAGTCCTGGAGGCGAATGACGCGATCGTGTTGGTGATACCAGCGATATGCCTCTACTGACTTACCAGGACCTGACCCCTTTTTGGTGGACACCTGATATCCAGCCCGGTTGGGCTGGGAAGAAAGGTAATCTACCACCATGT
>NZ_JAGPZB010000018.1:0-24936 GCF_024454115.1 Corynebacterium sp. CCUG 65737 | reverse complement strand
GAAAAAATAAACACCAAGACGCCGGTTTGTCCACCATGTCGCGACTCATCTGTCAACAATGTCGCGACTGATGACAAAAAGCGCCCCCGGCAGGATTCGAACCCGCGACCAGCCGGGTAGAAACCGGATGCTCTAATCCACTGAGCTACGGAGGCAGTGCCCCACTGGGGCGGGAATTATCGTATCCCACTGCACCGAAAGTAGGGTAAAGGCCATGTCAGCAGACCAGGCGGTGGAGCAGGCGGAACGCAAGCAGGACTCGGTGGCCCGCGAGCGGTCGCGTGGGCATGTGCGTGCGGCCTGGCCGATCTATCTGGCTGCGTTCGCAGTCGCCGCGGTGGTCGCTGGGGCCCTTGCGCAGGCGTTCCTGGGCGGCTCGTTGGCGTCGTTGGGTATTCCGGACCCGGGGGTGGTGACCACGGTGGGGTTGCCGTCGATACGCGCAATTGCATGGCTCCTTGCTGCTCTGGCCACGGGCTCCTTCATGTTCTCCGCCTACCTCATCCCGCCAGACGGCCCCCTGAAAACTGCCCGACTGACCGTCGATGGGCACTTGGCCGCGCGCACGGGGGCATGGGCGAGCGCCGGGCTGGCCGTAATCGGTGTGCTCATGGTTCCGCTCGTGCTTTCCGACGTCTCCGGCACACCGTTATCCCAGATTCTCTTCTCCGCCGAGATGTGGGGCACCGCGCTCGACCGCGTGGCGGACGCGAAGATCTGGCTGCTCGTGGCAGCCATTGCAGCGATCGTCGCCGGTGTCGGTTTCGCAGCGGGGTCATGGATGGCGCAAACGCCGCTGTTTCTTGGCGCGATCGCCGCCGTAATGCCGCTGGGCATGTCCGGCCACTCCGCGACCGGAGGCAACCACGACTACGGCACCAACTCGTACCTGTGGCACCTGGTGTTCATGATGATCTGGGTTGGCGGGCTGCTCGCACTCATCGCGCACGGGCGCAGGCTCGGCCCGCACATGCAGCAGGCGGTGCACCGCTACTCGCTCATCGCCCTGTTCGCGTTCTTCGCCATGACCATCTCTGGCGTGATTAACGCGCTCATCCGCGTGCGTTTCGACGATCTTCTCTCCACCGCCTACGGCTGGACCGTTCTATTCAAAACAATCGGTTTGGTCGTGCTCGGCTTGCTCGGCTTCGCGCACCGGCAGATCACAATCCCGCAGCTGGACCGGAAGCCGCCGCTGTTCACCCGCATTGCGGTCGTGGAGGCGCTGGTCATGGCTGCGGTGACGGGTGTGGCCGTGTCCATGGGGCGCACTCCGCCGCCTGCGCCGCTCGACCCGGCGATCACCAACATGCAGGTCCAGATGGGCTACAACCTTGAGGTCGAACCGACAGTGGCAAACATCTTCACCATGTGGCGCTTCGAGGTGCTCTTCAGCGTCATCGCCATCTTGCTGGCCATCTACTACCTGCATCTCACCCGTCGGGTTGAAGGCTGGGACCGCGGGCGCACCGCCTGGTGGATCGCCGGATGCGCGACCATTGTTGTGACCATGTCCTCTGGCCTGGGCATGTACATGCCGGCGAGCTTCTCCATCCACATGATCGTGCACATGATCCTGTCCATGGGTGCGCCCGTCCTGTTGGTTATGGGTGCGCCGCTGACGCTGATCAAACAGGCCTACCCGGCAGGGGAGTTCAACATCCGCGCGTGGGTGGAGGCCTTCGAGGAATCCACCTTCCTGCGTGTGATCACCTACCCGCCGGTGTCGACGATCCAGTTCCTGGTCGTGTTCTACATCCTCTACGTCTTCCCATCGCTTTACGAGGTCGCGGTGTCGGAGCACGCGGGGCACGTGATCATGAACGCGGTTTTCTTGGTGTCGGGGTACTTCTACTTCTGGGATCTCATTGGCCCCGACCACATCCCGGGGCGCCGCCCGACGGTGGTCCGCTTCGGTTGGTTTGTTGTCTCCATGCCGCTGCACCTCTTCATGGGCGTGTACCTGATGCAGCTCAATATTGTTCTGGCGGAAAGCTTCTACGAAAATCTTGGGCTCCCATGGAACCCGGATCTGCTGCGCGATCAGAAGGTCGGCGGGGGCATTGGTTGGGCGTCGGGAAGCTTCCCCATGGCCGTGGTCTTCATCATTCTTCTTCTGGGGTGGTTGCGGGAAGATCGTGCAGATGCGAGGGCTACAGACCGCAGTGAGGACGAGACGGGCGATGCGGAATGGCGCGCCTACAACGAGATGCTCGCGCAGTACTCGCAGACCGGCCGTCGCAGCGAGAAGTAGCTCGCTTATCGACGCCTCCCGCCCCCACCCGCCTGTGGATAACTCACCGTTATCCACAGGCTTTTTCGGACCTCTTTGCGCAGGTTGTTCGCGTGGTCGACCCTGGAAGGGCACCCCACCCACCAGCAAACCGCGAAAGGAAACTCCGACCATGCAATCACCCATCACGCTTTCTGGAAACCTCACCGACGATCCCGTCTGCAAGATCTTCAAAACCGGCTCGACCCTGACCAAGTTCCGTCTCGCATCGAGTCGCCGCGTGCGCACAGACAGCACCACCGCTGACGGCCGGCCCGTGTGGGCGGACGCTGACAGCCTGTTCATCGACGTCGAATGCTGGGGCCAACTGGCCGTGAACGTCGAAGCGTCGCTGCGGAAGGGCCTACCTGCCATCGTTGTCGGCCGTCTGGTCACTGAAAGCTGGGTGGAAGAGGACGGCACGAAGCGTTCGAAGCAGCTGATCAAGGCGGCTCAGGTGGCGCTGGAGCTGAATAGGTACCAGGCGTCGTCGAAATGCACGACCGCCAAGGAGCACACCGCGGGTGACATCCCGTCGGTCAATCTGCGCACGCGCGAAGACATTGCTGAGGAGATCGGCGAGACACCCACTAACCAGCCCACCAGCCAGCCGACGGCCCAGCCAGAGCCACCGAGCTATGACGACGAAGCACTCGAGTCCCTGATGAACCACGGCCCGTCTGACATGGGGGAGCACGCCCCGGAAGAGGAAACGGTGGGGGCGGCGTAGAGCGCACAGGAACGGTTTCTCTGCTTGCGGATCAGGCGGTGAGTGCGTGATGTACCCTTTGTGGTGGTTTACGCAAATAGCCGCCAACACGCATGTAAAGGGGGCCCCTAGTGGCTGAGTTCATCTACACGATGAAGAACGTTCGCAGGGCCGTCGGTGACAAGGTCATCCTGGACAATGTCACCATGGCTTTCTACCCCGGCGCCAAGATCGGTGTCGTGGGCCCGAACGGAGCGGGTAAGTCCTCGCTGTTGAAGATCATGGCCGGCATTGACCAGCCGAACAACGGTGAGGCCTTCCTCGACCCGGGTGCCTCCGTGGGCATCCTGCTGCAGGAGCCGCCGCTGAACGAGGACAAGACGGTCCGCGAGAACGTCGAAGAGGGCCTGGGCGACATCTTTGAGAAGAAGCAGCGCTTCGAGGAGATCGCCACCGAGATGGCCACCAACTACTCCGACGAGCTCATGGAGGAAATGGGCAAGCTCCAGGAGGAGCTCGACGCCGCTGACGCGTGGGAGGTCGACTCCAAGATCGAGCAGGCCATGGAGGCGCTGCGCTGCCCGCCGTCAGATTCCCCGGTGACCAACCTCTCCGGTGGTGAGCGCCGTCGCGTCGCATTGGCCAAGCTGCTGCTGCGTCAGCCGGACCTGCTGCTGCTCGACGAGCCTACGAACCACCTCGACGCCGAGAGCGTCCTGTGGCTGGAGAAGCACCTGCAGGACTACCCGGGTGCTGTTTTGGCCGTTACTCACGACCGCTACTTCCTCGACCACGTCGCGGAGTGGATCTGTGAGGTCGACCGCGGCAAGCTCTACCCCTACGAGGGCAACTACTCCACCTACCTGGAGAAGAAGGCTGAGCGTCTGGAGATTGCCGGCAAGAAGGACCAGAAGCTGCAGAAGCGCCTCAAGGGCGAGCTGGAGTGGGTCCGTTCTTCCCCGAAGGCACGCCAGGCGAAGAACAAGGCTCGTCTGGAGCGTTACGAGGAGATGGCGGCCGAGGCGGAGCAGTACAAGAAGCTCGACTTTGAAGAGATCCAGATCCCTACGCCGCCGCGTCTGGGCAACAAGGTCGTGGAGGTCAAGAACCTGGACAAGGGTTTCGATGGCCGCACCCTGATCAAGGACCTGTCGTTCACCTTGCCGCGTAACGGCATCGTCGGTGTCATCGGCCCGAACGGTGTGGGTAAGACCACCCTGTTCAAGACGATTGTCGGCTTGGAGGACCCGGACGCTGGTTCTGTCGAGGTCGGCGATACCGTGCAGCTGTCCTACGTGGACCAGAACCGCGCCAATATTGACCCGGAGCAGACCGTGTGGGAGGTCGTCTCCGACGGCCTCGACTACATCCACGTCGGCCAGAACGAGATGCCGTCGCGCGCGTACTTGTCCGCGTTCGGTTTCAAGGGCCCGGACCAGCAGAAGCCGTCGAAGGTGCTCTCCGGTGGTGAGCGTAACCGTCTCAACCTGGCGTTGACGCTGAAGCAGGGCGGAAACCTGATCCTGCTCGATGAGCCGACAAACGACCTCGATGTGGAAACCCTCGGCTCCCTGGAAAACGCCCTGCAGAACTTCCCGGGTTGTGCTGTGGTGATCTCCCACGACCGCTGGTTCCTCGACCGCACCTGCACCCACATCCTCGCCTGGGAAGGTAACATCGAGGAGGGCAAGTGGTTCTGGTTCGAAGGAAACTTCGGCGACTACGAGGCCAACAAGGTAGACCGCCTCGGTGAGGAAGCGGCGAAACCGTCGCGTGTCACCCACCGCAAGCTCACCCGCTAACGCTGCTTTTTCGAGCTGCTCTTCGAAAGGAACCACATGGCAGACAACAACCCGGCGAACACGCACATCATCGCGCTGCGCTGGAACGACTTCGACCGCTACGGCCACCTGAACAACTGCGCCTACCTGGACATCGCTCAAGAGGCCCGCATCAGGTTCACCAAGGAGCAGTTCGAGAACAACGGCCAGGAGTTCGGTGTCTTCGTCCGCCGCGCTGAGGTCGACTTCCTGCGTCCCGTCATGCCGGACTCTCTCGAGGTGGAGGTGGTCTCTACTGTCGTCGAGATCGGCAACACATCCTTCAAGACGGTCCAGGAAATCAAGGACCGTCAGGGCCGGGTGTGCGGCATTGTGACCTGCGTGCTCGTCGCCGTTGACCTGTCTACAGCGTCTCCGCGCGAGATCACCCAGCAGGAGCGCGGCATCCTCACCGCCAAGGCTGGGGAGTAGCGCCCTGGAAGCACTACATGTCAGCGCGGGAGCGGCGGGGCTGAAAGCCCTGACCTCCCGCGCGCTTCATCTTGATGCGCAGGCTTCCGCGCGTTTCGCCGTGCTTAGCGACGCCCCATCCGCCCCCGGCAGCAGCACCCCGATCGACGTGTTCGTGACCACCCCGTTCGATTGCGTGGCTTCGCGCCGGGTGACGGGGTCGGTCTCGCGCGACGGAGCGGTCGTGTCGGCCCGCGACTTGGACGCAGCCCTTGCCGAGGGGCGATCCGAGCTCGGCCCCGCCCGCGACCACGACTGGATTGGCGCTCTGCCGCCGAAGACCGGTTTCGTCGAGCGCGAGATGGTGCCCGTCGCCGTGGTCCGCGACCTCGCCGATCAGGGGCGCAGGCTAGCCCGCCAGTTCTCCGGTCCCCTGGGCCCGCCGCGGTCCTTGCTGGAGCAGATCGTTCTGACGGTGCAGTCCCCCACCACACCGGCCGAGAGTTCGACGCCGACGGACGCAGTAGAGATCCCGATGCGCATGATCTTCACCTGCACATCCCTCGGCCTGATACCTGGTCCCTCGGCGCCGCCGGAGATTCCCCGGCACTTGCGCATCTCTACGGCTGGCCGCTGGATCCGAATGGATGCGCCCTTCGGTAGCGTGTACCACTCGGCTGGGCTCAACTTGCTGTTCTAGCTCCGTTCGCCTTTCGTCGTTCGACTTTCATGCTGCGGTTCTAGACGCGACCTGCAGTTTTCCCCGTCGTCGAACCGTCAAAGGCGAACCGTCAAAGGCGAACTGCGATGGGTGTACCTATGGCAGGCGAACCAGTCCTCCGTCCGATATGAACCCAGCTCGAGACTGGCTGGGGCCGACTACCCGAACAAGCGGGTGAGGTGCTCCGAGCCGAAGGTGCGGTCCGGATCCATCTGCTCGCGGAGGGAGCAAAACTCGTCGAAACGCGGGTAGGTCTTGGCGAAGTCTTCCCGGCCCATGGTGTGCATCTTGCCCCAGTGGGGGCGGCCGTCGGCGGCTTTGAGGATCGGCTCGAGGTGGGGGAAGTAGTCGTGCGGGTTCATCGCCTTGGGCACGTGGAACGCGATGTACATGGATTCGCGGCCGGTGGAGGTGGACAGGGCCAGGTCGTCGGCGGCGGTGGAGCGCAGTTCGAGCGGGAAGGGAATGATCCAGCCGCGTTTGTCCAGTTCGCGGCGGATCTCGCGCACTGTCTCCGGGCCGGCTTCGAGCGGCACGGCGAACTCCATCTCGTGGAACTTCACGCGACGTGGGGTGGCGAAGACTTCGTGGGCGCGGGAACGGTAGCGGTTGGCGGCCATGGCGTCGGCGGCGACACCGTTGAGGAACGGGGCAGCACGGATGAGGTCGAGGTGCGCTACGCAATCGACCATGACGGTGATCGTCTCGCGCAGCGACGCATCTGCAGCTAGCTCAGCCAGCGCGACTTTGTTCACCGACGGGTAGGCCACCACGATGTCGTCGAAACCCTCGCGTGCCAGGTTGATCGCCTCCGGCACGCTGTAGGCGAGGATGCCGCGGTACCCGTCGTGGGAGAGTGCGCGTCGTAAAGCAGCGACACTGCGCAAGCTTTTGGATGCCACACGAATCGGCAATCCCTGCGCCCGCAACGTCATTTGGGACGCGTTGTAGTCGAACGCCGCGATGTCGACGGCGGCGCAGGGGGCGACGGCGCGGCCAGCGCTGATCAGCGACGGCACGATGCTCAACAGCGTCTGGGACGGGAGGGTCACAGTAGACGGCATGCGGGTAAGCGTAGTTGGGCAAAACTAACCCGTTGGCCGTTTTGAATATTTATCGCATGCCGGGATGCTCGCCAGGCTGATTGATCATCATGTACGCCACACGCTGCATGTGGTTCCACAACGCCTCGCGCTGGGCAGGGTTGAGTTCATCCTCGCTGAACTGGTCGAGGGAGTTGCTCATCAGCTCGAGCCAGCGCTCAGCCTCCGCCATGCCGATGCGGAAGGGGAAGTGGCGCCGCCGCAGCATCGGAGCACCGCGCTGCTCGTTGAACGTCGGCGGCCCACCCCAATACTGTGCGAGGAACCAGCGAAGACGGTCCTCAGCACCGTCCCAGTCATCGTCCGGGTACATCGGGCCGATGAGGTCATCGGTCTTGACCTGCGCATAGAAGCCGCTGACGAGGCGACGGAAGAAGTCCTCGCCGCCGAGTGCGCTATAAAGCGAATCCATGTATTGAATGTTAACCAGGGGGCGAATCAGAGCAAATGAACCGCTTGGTCTACTCTGGGGCAGAGCACGCTTATCGACGCCCCGCTTATCGACGAAAGGACCCCGCCGATGCCCGGCTTCTCCACCGACTCCATCCACGCCGGTTACGAGCCCGACTCCCTGTACGGGTCGATCAACACGCCGATCTACGCGTCCACGACCTTCGCGCAGGACGATCTGGCAGTGACCCGCAACGGTTTCGAGTACACCCGCGTGGGCAACCCGACCATCGACGCGCTGGAGAAGACCGTCGCGGCGCTGGAGAAAGCTGACTACGGCGTGGCTTTCGGTTCCGGTATGGCCGCTGTCGATGCGCTGCTGCGCATCCTGCTCAAGCCTGGCGACCACATCGTCATCGGTAACGATGCCTACGGCGGCACCTACCGCTTGATCCAGCAGATCTTCACCCAGTGGGGCGTGGAGAACACCCCGGTGGACATCACCAACGTCGACGAGGTCGCCGCTGCGATCCAGCCGAACACCAAGGTGGTGTGGGTTGAGTCGCCGACGAACCCGCTGCTGTCTATTGCTGATATCGAGGGGCTTTCGGCAGTCAAGGGTGACGCCACGCTCGTCGTTGACAACACCTTTGCATCCCCGTACCTGCAACAGCCGCTGGATCTCGGCGCGGACGTGGTGCTGCACTCGACCACGAAGTACATCGGCGGCCACTCTGACGTGGTCGGCGGTGTCGTTGTCGGCCGCAACGCCGTGGAAGGGCACGAGGGCGTTTCCGCGATCACCGCAGGTAGCTTCGACGCGCTGAACAACCTGGAGGAGCAGTTGCGCTTCTTCTTCGGCTGGATCGGTGCGATACCCTCGCCGTTTGACACCTACCTCACCGCCCGCGGCGCGAAGACCCTGGCAGTACGGATGGACAAGCACTGCGACAACGCAGAGGCTGTCGCTGACTACTTGTCCAAGCAGGACAAGGTCGCCCGCGTCTACTACCCGGGCCTGGAAGACCACCCGGGGCACGACATCGCCGTCAAGCAAATGCGCCGCTTCGGCGGCATGGTCTCAGTGGCGTTCCAGACCGCTGAGCAGGCCATGACGTTCTGCCGCTCGACGAAGCTGTTCTGCCTGGCCGAATCCCTCGGCGGCGTCGAGTCCCTCGTCGAACACCCCGCCACCATGACCCACGTCTCCGTCGCGGGCTCAGCGCTTGAGGTCCCGCCGGAGCTGGTGCGCATCTCCGTCGGCATTGAGGACACCGAGGACCTCATCGCCGACCTCGAGCAGGCCATCGCGCAGATCTAGCGCAGATCCGACCCTCCGCGGGTGGCCCCCAAGATATAGTTGACACCCGCGACCGCCAGGGGCATCAAAACCCCAGGTCAGATTTCGTTGCAGCGGGAACGGTGCGAACTATATCTGGACGGGGCCCGAGGGGTAGGGGGAGAGCCCCTACGCGCCGTCACCCGTTGCACTCTCCGCTGCCGCAGCGTCCACGATCCGGTTCCGCAGCGAGCGCGCTACCCGGTCCTGCCCCTCAGAGATGATGCGGCGCAGACCTGCCGGGATGTCGCCGGCGAGGAACTCGTCGGCCTTCGCCAGAGCTTCCTCCGACACATCCCACAACGGGTAGATGCCCTCGAGCGTGCGCTGCGCCATCTCGTTCGACAGCCGCTCCCACAGCTCAGGTGCGACACGGAAGTACTCGTCGGTCAAACCCTCAAGCCCATGGTCGTTGAACGTCAGGCCATCCATGAGGAAGCGCAGCGCCAGGTTCGAGCGTTCGCCAGCGATGATTTCATCCCACGCCCATCGCTTATCGACGACCGCCCGCGCCCGCAACCTCGACACCTCACCCTCCGAGGACGGATCCTTCTCCTGCTCGGCAGCGTCGAGGTCGAGCTCGCCTGCGGCAATGAGAGCCGTGAGAACCAGCCAGCGCACTTCCTGGTTGGTCTCGTTTTCGAGGAGCTCGCGGAAGTATCGAATCGAATCGTTGTCGAGGCGCAGCCGAGACAACGCGCGGTCGTAAATCGCCGCTGGCTGGGCACCGCGGAAGGCATGGTTGAGCAGGTCGAACCCCTGCGCCTGCCAGTCCGGATCGACGTAGTTCTTCACGGCCGTGGTGGCCTGCGCGACGATGCGCTCCTGCACCGCCGGCTGGTCCTCGTTCGCGCCGAAGCGGGCGACGAGCTTCACGAACTCGCGTGCCGGCAACCGCCCGTCGCGGGCCGCCTCCCACACGGCAGACCAGCACAGCGTGCGGGCCATCGGGTCCTCAATCCGGCCGAGGTGCTCCAGAACGAAGTCCATGTGCTCGTCGGTCAGGCCCATTAGGCAGTAGGTGAGGTCCTCGTCGTTGACCAGCGCGAGGTCGTGGGCCACGCCGGCGAACTCGGGGACTTCGGTGCGCTCACCGGTGATGTCGATCTCGGTGTGGTGGGTCCTGCGGACGGCGACGGAGGAGCCGTCCGCACCGTCGATAAGCGAATAAAGGCCGACGCCCACGCGGTGCGTGCGCTGCACCTCGGACTCCTGGACCACCGTGAAGCTGTCCGCAGTGATCTCGGGGTAGAGGCGCGAAATGCCGGTGGTGCGCAGCCACTGCTGGGACCAGTCGGACAGGTCGCGGCCGGAGGTCTCCTCGAGCGCGCCGAGCAAGTCGGCGAACTCGGCGTTGCCAAAGGCGTGGTTGTCGAAGTGCTTGCGCACCCCGGCGAAGAACTCGTCCCGGCCGACGTAGGCCTGCAGCTGCTTGAGTACGGACGCGCCCTTGGCGTAGGTGATGCCGTCGAAGTTCTGCTCGGCGGTCTCGATGTCGGGGGCGTCGGCACCAACGGGGTGCGTCGACGGGAGCTGGTCAGCAGCGTAGGCCCACGCCTTTTCGACGCTGGCGAACGTCACCCACGCATTGGTGAACTCCGTCGCCTCAGCCTGAGCGATAGCAGCGGACCAGGTGGCAAACGACTCGTTGAGCCACAGGTCATCCCACCACTTCATGGTCACCAAATCACCGAACCACATGTGCGCCATCTCGTGGAGGATGGTGTCGTTGCGGCGCTCAATGCGGTAAGGGGTGGGTTCGGAGGTGAACACGTACTCGTCGCGCAGCGTCACGGCACCGACGTTCTCCATCGCGCCCATGTTGTATTCGGGGGAGAAGATCTGGTCGTACTTGCCAAACGGGTACGGCCGGCCGAAGTTCTCGTGGAAGTACGCAAAGCCCTCCTTGGTCTCACGGAACAGACGGTCAGCGTCGAGGTGATCCATCAGCGACGCGCGGGCGTACAGGCCCAGCGGGATCGTCTTCTGCTCGTCGGAGTAGGTGTCGTGGACAGACTCGTACTCGCCAGCACACACCGCGATGAGGTAGGTCGACAGCGGGTAGGAGATGTTCGTCGATGTCGTAGCGGTGCCGCTGTTGTTCTCGGTGCGGGTGGTCTCCTCGTTGAGCACCACCACGTACTTGCTCGGCGCAGTGACCGAAATATCGTAGGTGGCCTTCAGGTCCGGCTGGTCGAAGCAGGCAAAGACCAGCTGCGCGTACGCCGGCTCGAACTGGGTGTAGAGGTATTCCTTTCCGTCCGCCGGATCGGTGAACTTGTGCAGGCCTTCGCCGGTGTGGGAGTAGGAGTGCGTGGACGTCACGGTCAGTTCGTGCTGTCCGGTAGAAAGCTGCAGCGTGCGATCGTCGATAAGCGTGCCGTCGAGCGTCGCCTCAAAGCTGTCCGCAAGAAGGTCGAAGAATGTCTCGCCCTCGCCGGAGTTGAATGTGATCGTGGTGCGGGTGGTGAATGTGTCCGCGCCGGTGATGTCGAGAGCCACGTCGTAGTGAATGTCGCTGATCAGAGCAGCGCGGGCGTGAGCATCGGTCCTAAGCAAATTCGTCTTCATGCAAACCAACGTACCGTTGAGGGGGCAAGCCCCCATCAACGAAAGGGTCATAATGGAAAACGTGACGTTCTGGTTCGACGCATCTTGCCCGTTCTGCTGGCAGACTTCCCGCTGGATCAAGGAAGTTGAAAAAGTCCGCGGCATCGAGATCGACTGGATCCCCATGTCGCTGTCCGTGCTGAACGACGGCCGCGACCTCCCCGAAGACTACATGGCCATGATGGAAGCCAACTGGGGCCCGGCGCGCGTGTTCGCCAAGGTCAAGCAGGAGCGCCCCGAGCTTATCGACGACCTGTACACCGCCATGGGCACGCTCATCCACCCCGGCGGCCAGGGAGGCCAGAAGGGCTACGGCGCGTATGACGACGTGATCAAGAAGGCGCTTGCGGAAGTCGGTCTGGATGAGTCTTACGCATCGGTGGCGAACGAAGCGTCCTACGACGATGTGCTCCGCAGCTACCACCAGGGCGCGATGGACGCTGTCGGTGATGAGGTGGGCACCCCGGTCATCCAGCTCGGTGAGACTGCCTTCTTCGGCCCGGTGATCACCCGCGTTCCCACCGGCGAGGAAGCAGGTGCGCTCTTCGACCACGCACTGGGCCTGGCCCAGTACCCCTACTTCTTCGAGCTCAAGCGCTCCCGTACCGAGGCGCCGCAGGTCTAAGGCGTGCGGGGTGCGCCGGGCGCGGTCGCTTTTGGTTACGCTGGGAACCATGCGTATTTACCTTGGAGCAGACCACGCCGGATTCGAGCGCAAGAACGAGATCGCCGAGCACCTCAAGGCTGCCGGCCATGAGGTCGTCGACTGCGGCGCGCACGAGTACGACGCTGCAGACGACTACCCAGCGTTCTGCATCGCCGCAGCGGAGAAGACTGTCGCCGCCCCGTCTTCGCTGGGCATCGTGCTTGGCGGTTCCGGCAACGGCGAGCAGATCGCCGCGAACAAGGTCAAGGGTGCCCGTTGCGCTCTGGCTTGGTCCGTTGAGACCGCTCAGCTCGCACGGGAGCACAACAACGCCCAGCTGATCGGCATCGGTGGCCGCATGCACTCCCTCGAGGAGACCCTCGAAATTGTCGATGCTTTCGTCGGCATCACCCCGGAACACCAGGTCGAGGAGCGTCACCAGCGTCGCATCGACATCCTCGCCCGCTACGAGGAGACCGGCGAGACCGAGGAGATCCCAGCTCCGAAGACGCTCTAGGAAAGATGCGGGCTCGTCGCCGCCTCCTGAGCCTGAAATCGCCCCACGTCGACTGTGAGTCGCGTGGGGCTGGTGCGTTTTTCGGGGCGTTGGCGACGTCGATAAGCGAAATGAAGCATAAGAAAAAGTGCATTTTCGTGCCGTTGAAAATGCCCGCGTAAATCCCCAGGTCACGTGTTACAGGAGTGAACCCAGTTACTTGACGTGTGGACAGCACGAAAATGGCCTACCGCCCTTTGCGTGGCTAGCGCAAAACCGCCGCGCACGACACAATTGAGCGCATGGGGGACGATGCCGAACTTCGGCTGATTCGGGAGGTCGCACTGGCGCGCCCGCACGCGGTCGTGACCGGGCCAGCGGCGGCAAAACTCCTGGGGCTGCCCACGCTTGATCGGGTGACAGTGGTGGATCTGCGCTACTGGACGTCCGCGAATGCGTCGGGGCGGGGCAAAGATCCTTCAGTGCGCTACCGGGGCGGCAAACTCAGGGCGGACCAGATTTTCATGCGCGATGGGGTCGCGCACGTCGACATGATGCAAATGCTGTTTGATATTTACCGGTTCCACGGTCGTCTGGCAGCTCTTGTGCCGCTGGAGCATCTCCGATTCAAGCACCAGGTCACAATCGAGCGGTTGCTCGATGCTGCGAGGTGGCTGCCCAGGGCGAACGGTATACGCGGGTTTGAGGAGCTGATCCGGTACAGCTCGAATACGTCGCAAAGCCCGTTGGAAACAATCGGTCGCGACGCGATCTTGCAGGCACATATCCCGGAGATCCGCTCGATCGAATATCAGGCGGAAATCCGGTATGTCGGTTTCTACGGGGAACCGCGGACAGCGCTTGTCGACGTCCTCATCAACGGGTGGCTCGTCGTCGAGTTCGACGGGCGCGTGAAGTTCAGTGGCGACTACGGCGAGGTGCGTGATGCCACCGTGGCCCAGCTCGACCGGCAGAACGCCGTGCAAGCGAAGGGCTATTTCTTCCTGCGCGCGGGCTGGGGCGATGTCGTCTCGGGTCACATCGTCAGAGATATTGAGCGGACGTTGCGCACCCTGCCCGGCAAGGTCAGCGCTTGACCTAGTGGGTGACGGTGGTCTGCTGGTACAGCTTCATCCGGATCTGCCCGTCCAGCAGTACGTAAGTGCTGGTCATGAGGGCTTCGAAGTTGTCAGAGCCGCGGCGGGCGGTGGCGTTGTAGAGGAGGGTGGCGGCGCCGTCGTTTAGCGGGATGAGCTGCGGGTCTGTGATCTCGTAGCTGTCCCACGGCGGCGCGTCGTTCATGCTCGCGGCGATGGTGGGCTGGTCCATGATCATGCCGTTGACCAGCACCATGACGGCGTCATCGGTCATGAGTTCGCCGTAGAACGTGCCGCCGCGCTGCTCGCATAGCGAGTCCCAGCCTTGGCGCTCGAGGCCCAGAAGCGTGTTGAGGTCCATAACCATTTTCTACCAGCCGGCGAAGTATCGCTCGAGGCGAACGGGACCATCGACCCACTCAATGCCAACGGGATGCTCGACGGCACGAGGTTCGCTGCCCAACGCACGGGCCCGCGCAGTACGCACGCTTATCGACGGCACCCCCGCCACATCAACCCTCCACCCCGTGCCAACACGCGTGTCCTGGGTAGCCCGGTGGAATGCTGCGGGATCGGACAGAGCCCACGGGCCGGCAAGGTCGACGCTGATGCGGTGCTGATCCGCAGGGTTCTCCGGGCCCGTCGGCGCGGTCCTCACGCGGGGCTCGTGGCGGAATAGGTCCGGTACGTCAAGGGCGGGGTCGCAGTACACGATTGCGTCCGCGCGCAACCACGACGCGATGACCTGCTCGAGAACGCCAGGGGAGCGCTCGGACATGGAATCCACGCGGACACCGATGTCAGCCAGCTCGAAGTGCACCCCGTCGGGCCGGGCGAGCGGGTGCGTGATGCGGTGCGCCAGCGCCACCGATTCGATGTTCTTAACGCGGGCTTCCTCGTCGGGGTTGTTGTAGCGCCCACCGAAATCTTCCTCGTCGTGGACCGCGACAGCATCTGGCTCGCGGACGACGGTCGCGCCGGCGTTCCACGCGCGGAAGCCGAACTCCCAGTCCTCACCGCCGTAGCCGACGAAGGTCCCGTCGAAGCCGCCGATGGCGTCGAAGAACCGGCGCGAACAGGTCAGGACGGAGGAGATGATGAAGCGCCAGGAGGTGTCGTCGGCACGCGAGAGGTTGTCGGTGTCGCGCCAGGCGTCGCGCAGCCATGCGGGTTCCTCGCGCGCGGCGCCCGTGAGTCGCTTGCCGACGACCACCGCCCGCCAATCCTCCTCCACATGCCGGCACGCAGCAGCGAGATAACCGGGCTCGGGCACAGTGTCAGCGTCGAGGAAGGCGAGCACGTCGCCCGTCGCGGTACTCGCCCCGAGGTTGCGTGCCGCGGCAGCGCGGAAACCGAGATCCTCCTGCGTCACCACCGTCGCGCCGGGCATGTCGGGCACGACCGCGGAGCCGTCATCGGCGACGATGATCTCGACCTCGCCGACGCCTTCCTGCGCGCGCACAGCCGCGACGACCCGCTCGAGCGCGTCGGGGTCGTTGTAGTGGGGGATGATGACGCTGATCATGCCCACACCTCACGCCATTGCGCGACCACGTCATCCCACCCGTACTCCGGGGCTGTCATTTGCGGTGAGGGGGTGGCTGCGTAGGCGTCGATTGCAGAGCGCCACGAGCTAGGCTGCACGCGGGTAATTCGATTGGGCAGCCACTCGTCGATCTCGCGGGTGTAGTCGGAATCGTTGGCCAGGACGTGCCGGCCGGCTCCTAACCACGTCATCAGCGACCCGGAGGCGGAGAAGTGCCGGTGCGCGCAGACGGGAATCTGGATGCGGCCCATTTCGGCGGCCAGGTCAGCGTCGGAAAGCCATCCCGTGATCTCCGCATGGGCCTCAAGCCCACGCGCCCACTCCTCGTGGCCGGGGGAGACGGATCCCAGGAAACGCAGACGGTAGTCGGTGCCGCGTAGGGCGCGGATAAGCTCTTCGTGCCCTTTGCCTGGGTACAGAAATCCGAGAATTCCCACGGTCCCCGGTTCCGGCTCGAACGCTGAGTCGATCAGCGGGATCGGCAGGCGGATCACACCCACGTCGATACCGGCGTCACGGAAGAATTCAGCCTCGTGGTCCGAGTTCACTACCGCGACATCAGCGTCAGCGGCCAAACGTTGGTAGGCGGCGGCGCGGCGGGCGAAACGGTCAGCGCCTTCTTCGGGCTGGGGGATGTCGTGGAAGCTCACGCTGAGCTGACGCGACCCGACCCGGGCAAGCAGAGCGTCGACAGCTGCAGCGGGGGAGTCGCCGAAGAGGTGGTCGGTGAAGGCGACGTGCACAGAATCGACAGAATCCGGCAGGGCGACCGCGCTGAACTCGGATTCGCGCAGCACAGGGGCATCGGTAGCTGCTGCCAACTCCAGCGCGTACCGGGTCACCCCGTGCGATTCGGGCCCGACAATGAGGTGCGTGGGCATCATGCCAGCAACCCTAGGTTGGCAATCCGGTCCGCGTGGCGTTCCAATCCGTGCGCGACCAGCGCGGGTCGCTCGCGGTAGTGCGCCAGTTGCTTGTCGACGATCTCGTCCCACGGAATCTCCCCCGTTTCCCTGTGCATCCACGCGTCCCGGCCGCGCACCGATACGCCGAGGGCGGCGCACGCGCCGGGGTCGAGCGGTGCGTCGAGTTCGCCGAGCATTTCGTACTCAGGCATGGTCACGGACCCGGACAGCCCCAATGTCTGTAGGATGCGCGACGCGACGACCGCCAGGGTCTCGTTGTCGGGGTGGTTGATGATGTGCCAAACGGGAAGGGTTTCCAGGTAGTCAGAAATCCTCACCGAGTCGAAGCGTTCTTCGCGGGTGCGGATTTGGTTGGCGGACATGGCAAGTGCTCGTCGATAAGCATCAGGCGCGAGTGACGGCGTGACGGGCGCGTCCAAGCCTTGCGCAGCGGCGCAGAGGATCCGCAGGTCATGGTAGGGGACCACCGGCGGGTTGAGGGAAGAGTCGGCGGGGTCGCGGATAATCGCGGTGAACGGCATGAGCGCGTCGAAACGCAGCACCGGCACGATCGCGTGGCGTGCACCGGACGGCAGCTGGGCGAGCATCTGCGCGGTGCCGACGGGCAGGCCGCGGTAGTCCTCGCGGATCGGTTGGGTGACCAGAACATCCGTACGCGCGAGCATGTCGCCGAACCACCCCATGTCGGCTTGTGCGAGCTCGTGTACAGGAGGGATGCGCTCGGATTCGAAATGCCCAGTGCTGGCCAGGAGTTTGCGCAGGGACTCGGCTTGGCAGTTGCCTACGACGGTCAAGAACATGGACCCGAATATAGTCATGCCAACATTTGCAGAAACGTTTATATTGGTCGGGTGCCCCGGAAGAGGAAAGGCGGTGGGTGTGAACGTTCTGTCGATCCCCGCTGAACATGTCTACACGCAGGCGATTCAGCCGGAAGGCGTGCGTTTTCCACCGGACCCGGATATTGACGGCAAATGGTGGCCCCACCCCGCGCTCACAGCGTCCTATTGGGACGAGCCGCGGGAAGTGGATCTCGTGCACATCCACTTCGGTTTTGAGCACTACACCCCCGATGAGCTGCGCGAACTTGTCGCAGCATTGCCGGTGCCGCTCGTGCTCACTGTGCATGATCTGGACAATCCGCACCTCGAGGACCAGACCGCGCACCACGAGAGCTTGGCTGTGCTCATTGATGCGGCAGCGCAGGTGGTCACGCTTACCAGCGCTGCCGCCGATGTCATCGCGCAGCGGTATTCGCGTGACGACGTCCACGTGATCCCCCACCCCCTCATCACCGAAACGCGGGACCCCGACCCGGCGGCAACTGGGGCGGCGGTGTTTGTGAAGTCCCTGCGCGGCAATGTCGTGGCCGACCCGGACTTCTACCGCGAGCTGACGGAGCAGGTGCCGCTGACTGTTTACGTCCATGACGTTGAGGCCACCGAGACCCTGCGCCGTGAGCTGGCAGACCGCAATCTGGTCGTGCATGAGCCGATGGAGGACGCTGTATTGCATGACGCGGTGGCCAGCCACGCGGTATGCGTTCTGCCGTATGTGCGCGGTACCCACTCGGGTTGGTTGGAGATGTGCCGCGACCTGGGTGTGAGCGTGGCCGTGTCGGACTGCGGCTGCTACGCCTCGCAGGCAGATACGGCTGACGCCGTCATCGAATATGCCGCAGGTGACGGCGCTGCCGCCGGCCGCGCCGCCGCAGAGTTGTTGGAGCGCGGCCAAATTCCGTACCAGGGGAACCGCCACGCTGAGCTGGAAGGCATCAAGCAGGCCTACGCCGCGGTGTACCGTGCAGCCCTGGCCGAAAGTGCGGAGGCCCGCCTGTGACCATCACTTTGCTTCAGGGCTACACTCCCGCCCGTTGCCAGAACCTCCGTATCGCTTTCGTCGCGCCTGCCCGCTACCCGATTCGCGAGCCGTTCGCCGGCGGGCTGGAGGCGTTCTGCCACACCATGGTCACGGCGCTGCGCAACGAAGGCCACCAAGTGGACTTCTACGCCGCGAAAGGCTCGGACGGTAACGTCAAAAGCCACGAACTGCCGGGTGTGAACTGGGGAGACTCGCCGGAACTGGCCACCGACACCGACTATCCGGTAGGTGGGCGCGAGCGGGAGGAGCAGGCCTTCCTCGCGCTACGTGAGCACTTGGTCGCGCAGGGGTATGACGTTGTGCACAACAACAGCTTGAGTCCCGCCATGTTCCCCTCGCCTGCGTCGCCAGACCCGCTGCCCATGGTGACCACGCTGCACACGCCGCAGCTGCCGGAAATCTTCGCGGCTGTCGAAGCAGCCGGTGAGGCCGCAGGCCGGTTCGCCGCCGTCAGCGCGACCACTGCTGCGAGCTGGGAGATGCCGCCTGCCGTCCACGGCCCGATTGAAGTCATCCCGAACGGCGTGAACACGCGCAAGTGGGCACCGGGTCCCGGCGGCCCTGGTGCGGTGTGGTTCGGCCGCATCGTTCCCGAGAAGGGCCTGCACTTGGCTATGGATGCGTGCCGCCTCCTCGGCCTGCCGCTGACGATCGCTGGCCGCAAGGGCGACCACGACTACTTCCAGGAGCAGATCGCCCCGCGTTTGGACGGCCACCTGATCCGCTGGCTGGGGGAGTTGTCGCATGGGGAGTTGCGTCGGCTCGTCAGCAAGCATGCGGTGTGCGTGGTCACGCCGCGCTGGGAGGAGCCGTTCGGCCTTGTCGCGTTCGAGGCGATGTCGTGCGGTACGCCTGTCGCCGCCTTCGACCGCGGCGGCATGGGCGAGCTGTTGGCATCTGCGCCCGCTGTGCTCGTTCCGCCCGACGATGTCGTTGCGCTGGCTGGCGCGATCCACAAGGCTCTCCACGTTGACCGCGCCGCAGCCCGTGCCTGGGTCGTGGAGAACCACAGCCTCACCCAGACAGCCCGCCGCTACGTGGACCTCTACCTCGAGGTGATGGTCAAATGATTGGCCTATACGCGCACCACCACGGCTCCGGACACATTCAGCGCTGCCGCGAAATCGCGCGCCACTTACCCGACGCGACGATTTTGTCCACGCACCCCAGCGCAGACGTCGTGCTTCTCGACGACGCGGGCGCCCCCACCTCCGACCCGCTTACCGCCGGAGGAACCCTTCACTACGCGCCGACCACGCACGAGGGCTACCGCGCCCGGATGCAGCAGATCGCCGCATGGGTGGAGGCCAACGACCCTTCTGTGCTCTACGTAGACTGCTCCGTGGAGGTTGCTGTCTTTGTCCGGCTCCTCGGCGTGCCCGTGGTCACCGTAGCCATGCCGGGTGTGCGCGATGACGCTCCCCACCAGCTCGGCTACGCCCAAGTCACCGCGATCGTCGCAGCGTGGCCGGATTGGGTGCCCGTGCCTGCGCATTTGCAGGCGCACGCGGACCGGCTCCACGCCGTCGGCGGCATTTCCCGGCTGCGCGGATTAGCCGACCGCGGCCGCGATGAGCGATCGGTGCTTGTGATGGCCGGCACGGGCGGTTCGACCTGGAACCGCGACTCGTGGGACGAGGTAGAGCGCGCCTGCCCGAACTGGGACTTCACCATTCTCGACGGTGCCAACCGTGTCGACGATGACGCCGCGCTCACCGAAATGCTGCAGAGCGCCGGGGTCGTTGTGGTCGCCGCCGGGCAGAACTCCGTGGCCGATGTCGCCGCCTGCGGCGCTCCCGCGATCGTCCTACCGCAGCCCCGCCCCTTCGCCGAACAGGAGGCCACGGCCGCGGTACTGCGCGACGCTGGCCTCGCCGTGGTCCCCGAATCCTTCCCGGAGCCAGCCATGTGGCCGGCGTTGCTGCACCAAGCTGCCGGTATGGACACGTTCTGGGACGATCCCCAGAGCGGCTGGCAAACCGACGGCGCCGCGCGCCGGGCAGCCGAGGTCATCCTGGGGGCCTCATGACCGCGATCATCACATTGGCCAACGCGGCGCGCGCCGATCACGTCGCCCGCCAGGCGTCCCTCATTCCTGATGGCATCGAGCACATTCTCGTCGCGCTTGCTGATGCCGAAGAGCTCGCCGCTCGGCTGCCTGATACGCATGTGGTTCCGCTGGAGGAGCCCAACCTCGCCCGCGCCCGCAACACCGGCGCAGCCGAAGCGCTTGCTCGCGGGCACGAGCAGCTCATCTTCCTCGACGCGGACTGCCTGCCGGGCCCAGACCTCGTGGAGCGCTATCTGGATGCTCTCGACCGCGCCCCCAATGCCGTTTTCGCAGGCCCGGTGACGTACCTGCCGGAGGGCGAGCTGCGCACCGACAACCCCCAGCCCCACGCCGCGCGGCCGAACCCTCCAGCGGGCGAGCTTGTCCGCGCCGAGGATTACAACCTTTTCTGGTCCTTATCCTTCGCGTTGACCGCTGACACGTGGCGACGCGTCGATAGGCTTTTCGGTGGTTTTGACACCGCCTTTTCTGGCTACGGTGGCGAAGACACCGATTTCGCCTGGAACCTGCGCGAACATGGTATCGACTTCATCTGGGTCGGCGGCGCGCACGCCTACCACCAGTGGCATCCCGTGTCCTCGCCGCCGTGGGAGCACCTCGACGACATTCTCCGCAACGCCGCCGTCTTTCACTCCAAATGGGGCACGTGGCCAATGGAGGGCTGGCTTCACGAGTTCGAAGATGCAGGAGCCATCGCGCTTATCGACGGCGCGTGGCAGCGCCGCTAAGCAGTCAGTTCACCAAAGGACGTGCGCAGTGCCTCGATCGCTTCAACCAGCTTCGCTCGGTCACCAGGCTGAGTAGTGTCTGGCTCCGTTTCCTTCTGCTTTTTAATGAGGTTGTCGAGGGCGTCGAGGCGTGAGTTGGTGTCGTCGATAAGCTCTTCGTGCTTCTTGTTGTCCCTGTCGAGGTCTGCAACCGTGTCGAAGATGACGCGCACGCCTTCGGTATTGGCCTCCAGGTCACTGAGGTCTGCGCCGGACCACCAGTTCTCCTCGCCGGTGGCTGCGGTCTCCGCCATACGGTCGAGCAGGGTCAGCGCGCCACCCGTGATCGACTCGAAGGTGATGTCGTCGCTTTCCTGGAACGGTGTGTCGTTGATGGTGCCGTGGAGTTGCTCGACGTCGGCGATGAGAGCGTCGGCAAGCTCGCGGCGCTCCTGCGGTGTGGAGGGCTCCCACTTTTGCAGGGCGGAGCTACCGTCAGAATTCTCGTCGCCCTCCGCAGGCGGCCACAGGTCCTTTTCTAGGCGGTGGAAACCGAGCCATTCGGTGAACGTCGGATCCTTTTCAAGCAGCTTTTCGGCCTGGTCGGTGTATCCGACTTCGGTGGCGTCGATCCGTGCATCGAGAAGCCCGAACGCCCCGGCGATCGGCTCGATGCGCTTGTAGTGGACCCGCGCGGCGGGGTAGAGCTCTTTGGCACGCTCGTCGTTGCCGGACGCGTACGCCTCGGCAAACTCTTCGACCGCGGGGAGTAGTTCCGCCGCTTCGTTTTGGACGAAGGTGACGTAATTGTCGCGGGCGTTTTTCTCGCGCTGCCCACGGGATTGCGTGTAGTCGACCTCGTCGCCGGTGACGGTGAATTCGGCCGCTTCGATGTACGGCCCGCGCTCGCTCATCCTGCAGGCGGTGAGATAGGTGCCGGGTTGTAGTTCGACGGACAGCTCCGCCGTTTCCTCGGGCTTGATGGCGCCCCGCTTGGCCACGACCCGGCGGCCGTCCTCCGCAAGAACGAGAAAGTCTGTCTCGCGCCCGCCATCGTTGGTCACTTCGAATGACACTTTGCCGCTGTCGGCCTCATTGTCGCCGACCTCGCAGGTGTCGTCCGCGACAGTGACCTGCTTCTCTTCATCGTCCGCACCGCCCGCGGAGCCTCCCGCGCATGCGGCTAACGGAAGAGTCAGGGCCAGTGCGGCGAGCAGAGCTGGGGAACGCTTCATAGCCCCACTTTATCCTGTGGGGCTATGAAGACTTCCGGCTAGCGGACTTAGAAGGTGACTTCGCGGCGCTCCAGGAACGCCTTCACGCCTTCTTTGTGCTCGGCGCTGTGGGCCAGAGCGGTCTGGGCGCGCGCTTCCTCAGCCAAGCTGAGCGGCAGCTGGGCCAAGGAAGCGCGGTTGACGGCGCGCTTTGCATCCGCAAACGCCCCGCGCGGGGAGAAGCGGAATTCACGGGCGTATTCGAGGGCGCGGTCGAGAGCGTTGTCGGCGACCTCAGTGAACAGGCCCCACGCTACAGCGTCTGCTGCGGGGATGCGCTCGTGGCGCAGCACCAGCTGCATCGTGCGGTGGCGGCCAATTGATGCGGCCAGAGTCGCTACCGCACCGCCGTCGGGCATCAGCCCGATGCGGCCGAACGGCAGGGTGATGAAGGTCTTCTGGCCCGCAACAATGAGGTCGCACGCGCACGCCAGCGAAGCACCGATGCCGGCGACGGCACCTTCAGCGGCAGCCACGACCGGGACGGAGGCGCGGGTGATCGCATTCACCATGTGTTCAATAGCAGTGAAGTTGCCTGCGGAGATCTCTTCTTCACCGCTAATGAAGACGGTCAGGTCCATGCCGGAACAGAATGCTGCGTCATCACCGGTGACGATCACGCACCGGGTTGCCGGGTTTGCGTCCGCCTCATTCACTGCGTCGCCGATGGACCAGTAGGAGTCCGGCTCCAAAGCGTTGCGCTTCTCCGGGTTGGAGATGCGCACGATGGTCACCGCGCCGTCTTCGACGATCTCGGAGGTGATGTTGCCCTTGAACTCGCGCATATTACTTCGCCACAAATCCAGCCAGGCGGCCCTCGATGATCTCCACTGCATCAGCAACAATGCGGTCCAGCAGCTCTTGGCAGGACGGGATGTCGTTGATGATGCCCTGGACCGGGCCAGCGGACCAGATGCCAGCGTCCAGATCGCCGGTCTCGTACACCTGCGCGCCGCGCTTACCGGCCACGAGGTCGCGGATCTCCGGGAACTGCGCACCCTGGTTGAGCTTTTCGACGACCTCGTCGCTCACCGCGTTCTTCGCCACACGGGCGGTGTTGTTCAGCGTGCGCAGGATGAGGTTGGTGTCCAGCTCGGAGCGGTCAACAATAGCCTGCTTGACGTTCTGGTGCACCGGAGCTTCCTCGGTGGCCACGAAGCGGGTACCCATGTTGATGCCCTCTGCGCCCAGCGACAGGGCAGCGGCAAGACCGCGGCCGTCAGCGAAACCGCCGGAGGCGACGAAGGGGATCTCCAGCTTGTCAGCAGCAGCCGGCAGCAGGATCAGGCCCGGAATGTCGTCCTCGCCCGGGTGGCCAGCGCACTCGAAGCCGTCAATGGAGAGGATGTCGACGCCCTTGTTCTGGGCGGAGATGGCGTGGCGCACAGAGGTGCACTTGTGGATCACGGTCACGCCCGCAGCTTTGAGGCCTGGCACCAGCTGTGCCGGGTTGGCGCCGGCGGTCTCAACAATCTTGATGCCCTTCTCGATGGCAACGCGCAGGTACTCCTCGTACGGCGGCGGCGTAATCGTCGGCAGGATGGTCAGGTTCACACCGAAGGGCTTGTCGGTCATCTCGCGGCAGCGGTCGATTTCCTTGCCCAGGTCTTCCGGGGTGGGCTGGGTCAGGGAGGTGATGATGCCGAGGCCGCCCGCATTGGAAACGGCAGCTGCCATCTGGGCCTTGCCGACCCATTGCATGCCGCCCTGGATGATGGGGTGCTCAATGCCGAGCATTTCGTTAATGCGGGTGTTGATCTTGGCCATGTCGGGCCTCCTTGAACTCAAATAGCGTGTCGGTTGAGACCTACATTACACCCGGCGAGCCTATGAGATCTGGATAACGATCGAGCGGCTAGAAATCAAAGCCGAAGTCGAATCCGCCGCCATCGCCGAAGCCACCGCCGTCGCCAAATCCGCCGCCCATGTCGCCGGCATCACCCATGTCGCCGGCATCACCGGCGCCCATATCTCCCATGTCCTCTGCACCGCCGCCGTCGGCCCCGAAGTCGCCTGCGGCGAACTCGTCCGCGCTGGGTGTGCCCGCCATGCCGGCGAACATGGCGGAGTAGAACATCATGGAGCTCGCCGCCCACATGCCCGTCATCATGGCGGGACCCCACCACGCGGTGGAGTACCAGCCAGCCGGCACCGGACGGCCAGCAACGGCGCCGCCGGGGTAGTAGTGCGGGGTGTCCGCGCTGGCGTAGGGCGACGCCGTCACGGCTTGGCCGTCGTGTTCAACGGTGCGGCGCTCAGTGACCTTGCCCGCCTGACGCTGCGCTTCCAGCTCAGGCAGGGCTGGTCCCGGTGCCAACCCAAGGATTTCTCGGGCGGCGTTGACGTAGTGCATACCTTCCAAGGCTGACTCACGTGCCAGCTGGGCCTGCCTGACCGTGGTGGCGCTCTGCAGTGCGGAATTCGCTGCGTTGTAGCGCTCGGAAGCGTCGGCCATGGCCTGCGTCGAGGCGGCATCCTCGCCCGATATCGTCAGCACTTGGTGTCCCAGGCGGTCGACCCACCGTTGGGCGTCCGCTTTTGCGTCGTCAAGCGACGCGTTGCTATTGGACGTGTTGCTATTGATCGCACGCTGGCTGTTGTTCTGGGAGTTGTTGATCAGCGCCATCACGCCGCCGATCGCTACGACAATAAGGAGAAGACTAAGTACGCTCACACTAGCCACAACGGATGAACCGCCCCGCTAGTTCCATTTTTGGTCCCGCGCGTGAGGCTGGGTTAGGATTATCTGCGCGCTTAAGCCGCAGTGGGAATGTCGTATAGTGGCTAATACCTCAGCCTTCCAAGCTGAAGACGCGGGTTCGATTCCCGTCATTCCCTCCACTGTCATCAGTCGCGACATTGTTGACAGATGAGTCGCGACATGGTGGACAAACCGGCGTCTTGGTGTTTATTTTTT
>NZ_JAGPZB010000017.1:0-33705 GCF_024454115.1 Corynebacterium sp. CCUG 65737 | reverse complement strand
TTTGACGGTGCCACACCCCGTGAAAAACTAAAAGAACTATTCAACGGTGGCGCAATCACCCCTTGATACCGCCCCCCAGCACTCAGTTCATAGACACAGGTTCATGGCTTGCGGAGGTTCATGGCGCTTACAGGGTGGTTGACAGGGACAGGGGTGTCCGCGCCGCTGCGCCTCGCCCCTGCGTCCGAGCACTCGCGCCCCGCCGCACTCCTAGCAACGACAAACCCCCGGCGAATAACCGGGGGTTGAATGCGGCCTAAAGAAGACCCTAAGGCTTAGTAGTCCGACTGTGGCATGACATCCTTGCCGTCGATAGAGACCTTGGTGAACACCAGCTGGCCGTCTATGACGTCGGGGGAGGTCAGGGTGATGTTCACGTTCTCCTCGACTCCTTCGCGGCCGCCATTGTTGCGGGTGGTGGTGCCCTGTGCGATCTCGTCGGACCACTCTTCCCACACGATGTTAAGGGCGAAGTCGTTGTTGTCCTTGCAGTTCAGGTTGATCTCGACGGGCTGGTGCACGGGGGCGCCGTTGCAACCGATGTAGAACGGGGTGCCGTCCGGTGCGGACTCAGCGTTCTCGCGGTCCGCAGCGGTGGTGGTTGCACTTGCCGTATTCGCGTCGGTGACGTTGGCGGCACTGGTGCTGTCGGTCTCCTGGACTTGGCCCGCGCCCGTCAGGGAGTCAGGGTCCTGGCTCTGTGCGGTGTCCACCTTCTCCTCGGATGCCTGCTCGTTCGGCGGGGAGCAGGCTGCGAGGCCGAGGGCGGTGGCGGCGGCGAAGGCGACTGTGGCGACCTTGCGGGAAGTGCGGGTAGTCACTGCGGAGATCCTTATCGGGTAGAGATGTTGTTGAAGGGGCGGCGCGGTCTACTGAGCTGCGCGAGGAGTCTTGGCCTTAACCGAATCATACGGCTTTGCGGACTCGATCGTCACCGAAATTTCGCGGCCGTTTGGTGCGGTGTAGGTGCGGGTCTCGCCCTCGGTGGCGCCGAGCACGGCTGCGCCGAGCGGGGACTGCTCGGAGTAGGTCTCCAGGTCCTTGTTGTCGGTGGAGGCGGCGCGGGTGCCGATGAGGAAGGTTTCCTTATCGTTCTCGTCGCCGTTGTAGTAGACGTGCACCACGGAACCGACCACGGCCATGCCCTCGACAACGCCGGTGCGCTCAGTGGTGGAGTTGGCCAGCAGCTCGGAGATCTGCTTGATGCGGGCTTCTTCCTGGTCCTGCTGTTCGCGCGCGGCGTCGTAGCCGGCGTTCTCCTTCAGGTCGCCTTCTTCGCGGCGCTCGTTGATCTCGGCGGCGATGGCTGGGCGGTTGTCGATGAGCTGCTGCAGCTCGGCCTCAAGCTTGGCCTTCATTTCCGGGGTGATGTATTGCTGCTGCGAATCAGCCATGGAAGTGTAACCCTCGTTTCGGTTTTTAACGTCAGTGGTCGGTTGGGATCCTAACACAGCGCATGCTTATCGACGGCAGCCGGGTACGGTCCCCGGCCTGCGGTTTTTAGCGTGCGGCAGTGTGTGTCGCCTCCGTGTCGAGGTAGGAGGGGAACGTGGTCGAACAGCCGTAGACGCCGCCGGAGACGGGCTGGTCACCCACCGGGATATCCACGTGCATGCGCATCTGCTTCTCTCCGCCGGGCGGAATGACTACGTCGCGGCGGCCGATCTCGGTCATGTCGTAGTTCAGGGAGGTGATGATGCAGTAGGAGGGGACGTCGACAGCTGAGTCGTCGCGTTGGACGTCGAACCAGATGCGGGATGTGGTGTCGTCGACACGCTCGTGCGAGACGAGGGTGGCGCTGATCGGCTGTGACTGGCGCTGCATGACGTAACGGCCCAGGAAGACCACGATGAGAGCGACGAGAATGACAGCGACCACGGCGACGACCTTCCCGGAGGTTCCCGACGTGCGTCGCGGCTGCTCGTCGCCGTACCGTGCGGCGGGACGGTCGATGGTGGTCACGGTGGCTCCTCTACTAAGATGATCTCCCGATCAACCTTAACTCAACCAGCTAACTCAACTAGAGGTGAGTACTACGTGACGGGCTTTCGCTTGCTGGCTATCCACGCGCACCCTGACGATGAGTCATCGAAAGGTGCGGCGACGATGGCGAAGTATGCCCATGAGGGCCACCGCGTCAAGGTGCTCACCTGTACGGGCGGGCAGCGTGGCGACATTTTGAACCCGGCGATGAACAAGCCGGGGATCATTGAGAACATGACCGATGTACGCCGCGAGGAAATGGCGGCGGCTGCTAACGCCCTGGGCGTGGAGCACGAGTGGCTCGGCTACGTCGACTCCGGCCTACCGGAGGGCGATCCGCTGCCGCCGCTGCCGGAAGGCTGCTTCGCGCTGAAAGATCCGGAGGTTGTGGCGAAGACGCTGGTGGCGGAGATCCGCGAATTCCGCCCCCACGTGATCATCACCTACGACGAGAACGGCGGCTACCCGCACCCGGACCACATCATGGTTCATAAGGCATCCGTGATCGCGTGGGAGAAGGCGGGCGATCCAGAGTTCGCTCCAGAGATCGGTGCACCGTGGGAGCCGCTGAAGCTGTACTACAGCCACGGTTTCGTGCCGCAGCGCATGCGTCTGCTGCACGACCGCCTGTTGGAAGATGGTGTCATCGGTGACGGTGAGACCAGCCCGTACGAGCCGATGCTGCGCCGGTTCGAGGAGAACTCTTCCGATATCATGCAGCGCGTGACCACGCAGGTGGACTGCGGCGACTACTTCCAGAACCGCGCTGACGCTCTGACAGCCCACGCGACGCAGATCGATCCGAACGGCCCGTTCCTCGCCAGCACCCCGGAGGTGCAGGCTGAGCTGTGGCCCACCGAAGAATTCGAGCTCGCGCGCACCCGTGTGCAGACTGACCTGCCGGAGACAGATCTCTTCGCAGGAATTGAGGAGGAGCATTAATGCTTATCGACGTCGCAACCGACACGATCATTCTCGCCCAGCAGATGAACCCCGATGCTCCGGTCGGACCGGAGTTCGGTAAGGCGGAGCCGATCGGTGCCTTCATCGTGTTGGCTTTGGCCGTCGTCATCTTGCTCATTGGGTGGGCGTTCCATCGGCGGTACTCGCGGTTCAATCGTCGTAAAGCATTTGCCGAAGCTCGCGGACTCGACGTGTTCGATGAAGCTGCCGTGGATAAAGCCATGGAAGAAGAAGGTCTGCTGGACCGCCGAAAGAAGTCGATTTTCTAGCGGCTGCGCGCGCTAGGATGAGTGCCATGGCCCTGCTTGAACGAATTCTGTATCCGCTGTACGAACGGCGTTTGAAGCATGAGCTGCAGGGTAAGAACCAGCCGAAACACATCGCCGTCATGGCCGATGGCAACCGCCGCTGGGCGCGCGAGGCTGGATTCACAGATATCGCGCACGGCCACCGTGTCGGGGCCGCGAAGATCGCGGAGCTCGTCGCGTGGTCGGCTGAAATGAACGTCGACGTGGTGACCATTTACTTGCTCTCCACCGAGAACCTCTCGCGCACAGCGGAAGAAGTCCAGCTGCTCTACGACATCATCTCCGGCGTCGTCGATGAACTGTGCAGCGACGAGTTTGAAGCTCGCATCCGGCTCGTGGGGCATCTGGATCTGCTGCCGGAGAAAGTCTCGCAGCGGATGCGTTCGGCAGCGGCGGCGACGGAGGCGAAGAACGGCATCGTGGTCAACATCGCGGTCGGTTACGGAGGCCGCCAGGAGATCGTCGACGCGGTGCAGCACTTCATCCGCGCCAAGGTGGATGAGGGTGTGCCTGCGGCGCAGCTCGCGGACCATGTCAGTGTCGAATCCCTCTCGAAGCACCTCTATACCTCCGGCCAGCCCGACCCGGACCTGGTGATCCGCACATCAGGGGAACAGCGGCTATCTGGCTTCCTGCTGTGGCAGTCCGCCTACTCGGAGATCTGGTTCACCGATACGTACTGGCCGGCGTTCCGCAAGATCGACTTCCTTCGCGCTCTGCGAGATTACTCGCAGCGCTCGCGCCGCTTCGGCAAGTAGCTAGATCTTCCGCATCCGGACGCGCTGCACGGAGTGGTCCGCCGCCTTCGACATCACCAGCGATGCGCGGACACGCGTGGGCAGGATGTTCTCCACCAAGTTCGGCAGGTTAATGGTTTGCCAGATGCGGCGGGCTTCGGCGGCGGCGGCTTCGTCAGAAAGCGGGGCGAAGCGGGCGAAGTGCGCGCCTGGCTCTTGGAATGCTGTGTTCTTGAGTTTGATGAAGCGGTCGATGTACCAGCGCTCAATATCTTCCGTCTTGGCGTCAACGTAGACGGAGAAGTCGAACAAGTCGGAGACCATCAGCGTCGGGCCAGTCTGCAGCACGTTGAGGCCCTCGAGGATGAGAATGTCTGGATGGTCTACCACCTGGTACTCGCCAGGGAGAATGTCGTAAGCGTCGTGAGAGTAGACCGGAGCCTTGACGTTGTCGCGGCCGGCTTTGACGTCGGTGACAAAGCGCAGCAGATCGCGCCGATTATAGGACTCCGGGAAACCTTTGCGCCCAGTGAGATTGCGGGCCGTGAGCTCCGCGGTGGGCAGCAAGAAACCGTCGGTGGTGACCAGATCCACCCGCGGGTGGGACTTCCATCGCTCCAGCAGCACTTGGAGCACACGGGCCGTGGTCGACTTGCCCACCGCGACGGACCCGGCGACCCCGATGATGAAGGGCACGTGCCCGGGGTTTTCCCCGAGGAATGTTTCCGTGGCGGCCGTGAGCTTCTGGCGCGCACGAACCTGCAAGTGCAACAGACGCGACAGCGGCAGGTAAATCTCGGCGACCTCGTTGAGATCCATGCTCTCACCGATACCGCGCAGACGCGCAAGCTCGTCCTCGGTGAGCACCTGCGGCATCTCCGCGCGGCGCTCCCGCCAAGCGTCACGCGTCAAATCCAGATAGGGGCTAGGGTCTGCTGGTCGCGGCATGAGGACCATTCTTACACTGCCGTGTGTGGTTGGCCTACTGTGGTGTGCGTAGAAGGCTCGACCCGAAAGGAACGATGATGACCGACGATCTCCGCTACCAAGAGCTCGCCCAGCTAGACCCGGATGTTTATGAGCAGATCCTCGGGGAGGTCTCCCGCCAGCGCAACACTCTGGAGATGATTGCCTCCGAGAACTTCGTGCCGCGCGCTGTGCTGCAGGCCCAGGGGTCGGTGCTGACCAATAAATACGCGGAGGGTTACCCGGGCCGCCGCTACTACGGTGGCTGCGAGAACGTCGACGTCATCGAGGATATCGCGTGCGACCGCGCCAAGGAGCTGTTCGGCGCGGAGTACGCCAACGTCCAGCCGCACTCTGGCGCACAGGCGAACGCCGCTGTGCTGCACGCCCTGATTAAGCCGGGCGACACCATCATGGGTCTGTCCCTGGCTCACGGCGGCCACCTCACCCACGGTATGAAGATCAACTTCTCCGGCCGCCTCTACAACGTCGTCGCCTACGAGGTCGACCCGGACACCATGCTCATCGACATGGATAAGGTCCGCGAGCTGGCGTTGGAGCACAAGCCGCAGGTCATCATCGCTGGCTGGTCCGCTTACCCGCGCACCGTCGACTTCGAGGCGTTCCGGGCGATTGCCGATGAAGTCGGCGCTTACCTGTGGACCGACATGGCCCACTTCGCTGGCCTTGTCGCCGCCGGCCTGCACCCGTCCCCGGTGCCGCACTCCGACGTGGTGTCCACCACGATTCACAAGACCCTCGGCGGCCCGCGCTCCGGCATGATCCTGGCGAAGCAGGACTATGCGAAGCAGCTCAACTCCGCTGTCTTCCCCGGCCAGCAGGGCGGACCGCTCATGCACGTGGTCGCCGCGAAGGCCACCGCGCTGAAGATTGCCGGCACCCCGGAGTTCAAGGACCGCCAGGAGCGCACCCTCGAGGGCGCCCGCATTCTCGCCGAGCGCCTCACCGCATCCGACTGCAAGGAAGTCGGTGTCGACGTTCTCACCGGCGGTACCGACGTCCACCTTGTGCTCGCGGACCTGCGCAATTCCGAGCTCGACGGCCAGCAGGCCGAGGATCTGCTCCACGAGGTCGGCATCACCGTCAACCGCAACGCTGTCCCGAATGACCCGCGCCCGCCGATGGTCACCTCCGGTCTGCGCATCGGCACCTCGGCCCTGGCGACCCGCGGATTTGACCAACAGGCGTTCACCGAGACCGCCGACATCATCGGTACCGCGCTGGCTCAGGGCACCAACGCCGACGTCGAGTCTCTGCGTGCCCGCGTGACCAAGCTCGCGGAGAACTACCCGCTGTACCCGGGTCTTGAAGACTGGAAGATGCTCTAACGCTCTTTTGACTCTTCCGCAGGCCCGTCGCCGCGCTCTTGTGCGTGGATCCGGCGGGCCTCACGCAACCATGCGGGCTGATCCGCCAGAAGAGCCTGGATCTCTTCAGTGGTCAGCGGCTTATCCATGTCGTTCTTCTTCAAGGCAGTAATGGAAATGCCGAGTTTGCGGGCGACTTCGGGGCGGGGGTGGGGGCCGTCGGCGCGCAAGGAACTCAGCCACTGCGGCGGGTTCATCTGCAGTTCGCGCAGTTGGGCGTGTGTGACGGCACCGTCCTGGAACTCCTGCGGTGCTGCCGGAAGGTAAATACCGAGCTTCTTCGCGGCAGTTTCCGGTTTCATGGCTGTGCTGGACGGGGTGTTCGAGGGCGTTTCGCTCATGCCACAGACGGTAGCATCGTGGCATGTCCAGCCCCCTCCGCCTCGCGTTCGTCACTGGCACCGAGCCCGGCAAGTGGTTCGCCCGCTACCGCGCAAACCACCAACTCGAGGAGATTCCCAGCGACGACCCGTTCGAACTCATCGACAGCGGTGCCGCCCAGCTCGCCCTGATGCGTGTACCCGACGACCGCATCGGGCAGCCAGGGGAGCAGTTCCACCACGTGCGTCTCTACGAGGAAAAACCCGGTCTCGCTGTCCCGAAAGACTCGCTCTATGACATCGGGGAGCCCATTTCGCTTATTGACGTCACCGACGAGCCCGTCAACTACACCTATCCCAACGGAACGACCGACGACCTGCGGATGGCGCTCCAAGTCGTAGCAGCGAACGTGGGAGTGGCGTTCGCCCCGGCACCGTTGCTGAAAGTGCTGTCTAAAAAACAGGTCGTTGTCGCGGAGCTGCAAGGGGAGCCGGCGCATGAGCCAACGGCGATTGCGCTCGTGTGGAAGGTGGAGGAAGACTCCGATGCGATCCAGGATTTCGTTGGGGTGGCGAAGGGAAGGACGCGGAACTCGTCGAGAAGCAGCGCTGAGAATCGGGACCGAAACCATCGTTCGGGCGACAAACGAAAACACAAAGTAAAAAGCAAAAGCAGTGGCCAGCGCAAGGGATCCCGCCGCAATTACCCCAAAAAGGGGGGAAGCAGAAAACGTATGTAACGTGAAGTTTGCATAATGGTGAACGGTCTTAAAAGTTAGCTTATGAAAGGACTTCATATTATGAACATCAAGATTAACCGTAAGCTCGGCGCTTCCGTCGCAGCTCTCGCACTGGCCACCAGCCTTGCTGCTTGCTCCGACGATGCTGACAACGCTGACGGCAACGTCGAAGAGGTCGAGGCAACCGAGACCAATGTCGAGACCGTGACCGAGGAGACCGACGCTGAGGGTGCCGGTGCTGACGAGAACGCTGAGGGCGAGGGTGAGGACGGCGAGACCGTCGAGATCACCACTCAGGACGGCGAGTCTGTTCTGGTTCCGGCTGCCGCACAGGAAGCTGCTGAGGAGCACAGCGGCGGCAACTGGGGCGACCCGTTCAACGTTGAGTCCCGCGAGGACGGCACCACTCTGATCGAGTACGACGCTGAGAAGAACATCGTTTACTCCGAGGAGACGGGCGCTGTGCCGGTCGTCGGCGAGATCTCTAAGACCTGGAAGGAAGAGGGTGGCTTGGACGCAGAGGTCGGCCTGCCGACCGCGCCTGAGGAGAAGCGCTCCGACGACAACGGCTGGATCCAGGAATTCCAGAACGGCACCATCGAGTGGCTCGAGGAGAACGGCGAGTTCACCGCGAAGATCAGCTAGTTGACGCTGTAACCGGAAATTCACCTTACATCGATGTAATTTCCACTTTGCTCCCCTAGTGTGGCAGGTGTCAGGTACCGCGAAGCACGGTCCTGGCTACCCGACAACCGCACTAGGGGAGCAATTGCATGTTTGACCCTTCTGTTACCCAGATCGACTCCGCACCTGAGCAGCTCACGGCGCACACCGCCTTGAGAACCTACGTGATCGACACGTCAGTCCTTCTGTCTGATCCGTGGGCGTTGAAAAAGTTCGCGGAACACAACGTGGTTCTGCCGCTCGTGGTCATCACGGAGCTCGAGCAGAAGCGCCATCACCCAGAGCTTGGCTGGTTCGCCCGCCAAGCTCTTCGCTTTTTGGAAGACCTGCGCGCCGACTACGACCGGCTCGACCAGCCCATGCCCGTCAACCTTGACGGTGGCATGCTGCACGTGGAACTCAACCACCAGTCTCAAGACAACCTGCCGTCCGCCCTGCGCGGCGGGGAGAATGACAACCGCATCCTCGCCTGCGCCTACAACTTCATGCAGGAAGGTAGGGACACTGTTTTGGTGACTAAGGACGTGCCGCTGCGCGTCAAGGCCGGCGCTGTTGGTTTACCTGCGCAGGAGTACCGCGCACAGGATGTCGTTCTGACCGGGTACACCGGCATGGCTGAGCTCGAGGTCTCCGGGGAAGAGATCGACGAGCTTTATGCCACCGGCTTCTGCGCCATCGACACCGGTGAGCTTCCGGTCCACTGCGGCCTGACGCTCAACGCCGGCAACAAGTCGGCGCTGGCCCGTGTTGCACCTTCGGGCGGGGTCAAGCTCGTGCGCGGCGATATCGACGCGTTCGGTCTGTCCGGCCGTTCCGCTGAGCAGCGGGTCGCGCTCGATCTGCTTCTCGACGATTCCGTCGGCATCGTCTCCATCGGCGGTCGCGCCGGCACCGGTAAGTCGGCGCTGGCACTGTGCGCCGGCCTGGAGTCTGTCCTGGAGCGCGGGGAGCACAAGCGCATCATCGTCTTCCGTCCGCTCTACGCCGTCGGCGGCCAGAACTTGGGCTACCTGCCGGGCGACGAGATGGAGAAGATGAACCCCTGGGCCCAGGCGGTCTACGACACCCTCGAGGGCGTCGTGTCCGATAACGTGCTCGAGGAAGTCGCAGCGCGCGATCTCGTCGAGGTGCTGCCGTTGACGCACATCCGCGGCCGCTCGCTGCATGACGCATTCGTCATCGTCGACGAGGCCCAGTCCCTCGAACGCAACGTGCTCCTGACTGTCCTGTCCCGACTCGGTCGCGGCTCCCGCGTGGTGCTCACCCACGATGTCGCCCAGCGCGACAACCTGCGCGTGGGCCGCCACGACGGTGTTCAGGCTGTCATTGAAAAGCTCAAGGGCCAGGACCTCTTCGGGCATGTGACCCTGACGCGCTCGGAGCGTTCTCCGATCGCGGAGCTGGTGACAGACCTCCTCGAGGACCACGCCTAACCCGTGGGCTCAGCCACGCCGCAGGGCGCTAACCTGCGTCTGCGGCGCGGTTTTCGTGCTGTGGGAGTGACTTGTACGATGGTCGCCATGCCGATTCCCGAGTCCGAACGCGATTTCACAATCCGCCCCATCCGGCCGGAGGACTACCCGCAGGTCCGCGACATCTACGAAGCAGGCCTAGGCACTGGCCATGCTTCGTACGAACAGAATGGGCCGACGTGGCAGAAGTTCGCTACGAACAAGATCATTGAGACGGTGTTTGTCGCCGTCGAAAAGCATGATGATGACCGTGTGCTTGGCTGGGTTGCTGCGGCGCAGGCGTCGACACGCAGCGTGTTCCACGGTGTTGTGGAGGATTCGATCTACATTCACGATGACGCGAAAGGCCGTGGCGTTTCTGGTGCCCTGCTGGACAAGCTCATCGAGACGTGCATTGGGCTGAACAAATGGTCCATCCACTCGTGGATCTTCCCGGAAAACACCGGCTCGGCGGGGCTGCACGAGTCTCGCGGGTTTGTGAAGGTGGGCACCTACCACCAGATGGCGCTGATGACATACGGCGAGCTGGCCGGCACCTGGCGCGACACCGACATTTATGAGCTGCTGCTGCCCAAGCCGGGCAAGCACTAGCTGGCAATAGCTACTCGACGGTTTCCTTCAGTTTCACCTGCTCAACAGGGAACAGCAGGGCCATCGCGACGAGCACGAGCGGAATGAGCAGCAAGAACACCGGCGTCAGGCCGTCGTTGTAGCTCGATGCGATCGCGTCATGAATAGGGCCGGGTAGCTGGTCCATGATTTCCGGCGTGAGCGCGTTGGGGTCGAACCCTTCGGTGTACTTCGCGGCTTCCGGACCGAGCTGCTGCAGTGCACCTGGCAGCCGTTCTTCCATGTTGTTTTGCGTGTTGTGGATGAATATGGTGCCCACCACAGACGCGCCGACGGACATACCGATCTGGCGGAAGAAGTTGTTCGCCGCCGTCGCGGTGCCCACCACGCGGATGGGGAAAGAGTTCTGCACGATGAGGATGAGCACCTGCATCACCATGCCCAGCCCGAAGCCGTAAATGAAGATGTAGACGCCGAGCACGCTTAACGACGTCTCCGCCGTCAACCTCGACAACAAGAAGCACCCGAGAGCCACAATGCCCATGCCGACGATCGGGAAAATCTTGTACTGGCCCGTCCGCGAGATCAGCGCGCCGACTCCGATGGAGGTGAGCAGCATGCCGCCGACCATCGGGATCATCATCAGGCCCGCCGCCGTCGGCGACATGGAGTGGACCATTTGCAGGTACGTCGGCAGGTAGGCCATGACGCCGGTCATGGACACACCTAGAACAACGCTGGCTGCGGTGGTGAGAGCCATGTTGCGGTTGTCGAACAGGTGCATCGGCACGAGCGGGTCGCCCGCCCGCAGCTCCACGAAGACGAAGATTGCGCCCACGACGACCGCCGCCGCGAGCAGCCCGAGGATGGTCGGGGAGCCCCACGGGTACTGCAGCCCGCCCCACGTTGTCGCCAGGATGAGGCACGTCGTCGCAATCGCCAGCAACACCGCACCGAACCAGTCGAAGCGGAAGTTCTCCCTGTCGCCCTTGGACAGCTTCAACACGATCGCGGAGATCGTCATGGCCAAAATGCCCAGCGGGATGTTCATCCACAATCCCCAGCGCCAGCCGGGACCATCGGTGAACCAGCCGCCGAGAACAGGCCCCAGCACCGAGGAGATGCCGAACACCGCGCCCATAACGCCCATGTACTTGCCGCGCTCGCGCGCCGGAACGACTTCCGCGATGATCGACTGCGAATTGATCATCATGCCGCCCGCACCGAAGCCCTGGACCGCGCGGCCGATGATGAGCAACTCCATCGTGTGGGCGAAACCGCCGATGGTCGACCCGATGACAAACAGCCCGATGCAGCCGATGTAGAACCATTTGCGGCCCAGGCCGTCGCCAAGCTTGCCGAAGACAGGCAGCGCAATGGTCATGGTCACCATGAACGCCGAGATCACCCAGCTCATGTGCTCCACACCACCGAGCTCGCCGACGATCGTCGGCAGGGCAGTAGAGAAGATCATCTGCCCCAGCGAGCTCATGAGCATCGTCGTCAGAAGCGCAGCGAACACCAGCCCGACGTTCGGTTTGCCGGCTTCCTGCTCGTGTTCTTCAGTGTGCTGATCGTGTTGAGTTTCCGTCACGCATCGAAGACTACACCTGAAAAACGACATGAAAGAAGGCCCAGCGAGCGAGCACGCTGAGCCTTAAACCGTGGCAGCTAGTTGCGGTCGGTGTTCGCCATCGACAGCACGTCGAGGCGCTTGTCCATCTCTTCTTCGGAGAGGTCGTCGCCGATGAAGCCCAGGTCGATGGTGGCCTGGCGGATGGTGATGCCTTCCTTGACCGCGTGCTTGGCAATCTTGGCGGCATTTTCGTAACCGATTGCAGAGTTCAACGGGGTCACGATCGACGGAGAGGACTCTGCGAGGGTGCGCATGCGCTCCTCGCTGGGCTCGATACCGTCGACAAGCTTGGTGGCGAACTGGCGGGAGGTGTTCGCCAGCAGACGCGCGGACTCGAGAACGTTGCGCGCCATGACCGGGATGAACACGTTGAGCTCGAACTGGCCCTGGGTGCCGGCGAACGCAACAGCTGCATCGTTACCGATGACCTGCGCAGAGACCTGGGTAGCGGTCTCGCACAGCACCGGGTTGACCTTGCCCGGCATGATGGACGAACCCGGCTGCAGGTCCGGCAGGTGAATCTCGGCGAGGCCGGCGAGCGGGCCGGAACCCATCAAGCGGATGTCATTGGCGATCTTGTACAGGGAGACAGCCACAGAACGCATCGCGCCCGAGAATTCGACCAGACCGTCGCGGTTGGCCTGCGCCTCGAAGTGGTTCTTGGCCTCGGACAGCTGCTCGACACCAGTGAGCTTCTTCAGCTCCTCGGTGACCTTGCCGCCGAACTCAGCCGGAGTGTTGATGCCGGTGCCCACAGCGGTGCCGCCGATGGCCAGCTCACCGAGATGCTCCAGGGTGTTGCGCACGCGCTCAATGCCCAGCTCGATCTGGCGGGCGTAGCCGGAGAACTCCTGACCCAGGGTGACCGGGGTGGCGTCCATGAGGTGGGTGCGGCCGGACTTGACCACTTCCTTCCACTCGTTGGCCTTCTTGTCCAGGGACTCGTGCAGCACCTGCAGCGCCGGGATGAGGTCGTTCGCAGCTGCCTCGGTCGCGGCGACGTGGGTCGCGGTGGGGAAGGTGTCGTTGGAGGACTGGCCCATGTTCACGTCATCGTTCGGGTGAACCTCTACACCGTTCGCCTTCGCGATCGACGCGATGACCTCATTGGTGTTCATGTTGGACGAGGTACCGGAACCGGTCTGGAAAACGTCGATCGGGAACTCGTCGTCGTGCTGGCCGTCAGCGATTTCCTTCGCGGCGGCGATAATGGCATCGGCCTTCTCGGCGTCCAGGTTGCCCAGGTCCTTGTTCACCTGCGCACACGCAGCCTTGAGCAGGCCGAGTGCGCGGATCTGCTGCGCCTCGAGCCCACGGCCGGAGATGGGGAAGTTCTCCACGGCACGCTGGGTCTGTGCACGCCACAGCGCGTTCACGGGCACCTTCACTTCACCCATGGTGTCGTGCTCGATGCGGTATTCCTGATCAGCCATAATCATCCTTTGCGGTTGGAACGTGTTCCGGCGCCAAAGGCGCCGCTCCTGACACACGCCATTATTCCTGATTTGCCGATCCGAGGAGACCGAATAGGGGAGTCGTCGACCGGCCTTTTAGTTGTCCGGACCGGAGTAGTCGACGACGGAGTACTCGCGCAGCTTGGCCAGCTGGTGCTGCGACTCGACGAGGCGAACGGTGCCGGACTTCGAGCGCATCGCCAGCGAACGAGTGGTAGCGCCGTTGGCGCGGTAGGACACACCGCGCAGCATGTCGCCGTTGGTGACGCCGGTGGCGGAGAAGTAGCAGTTGTCTGAGCTGACCAGGTCGTTGATGCCCAGGACGCGGGTCAGGTCGTGACCGGCGGCGACGACTTTTTCGCGCTCTTCGTCAGACTGCGGGGCGAGCATGCCCTGGATTTCACCCTCGAGGCACTTCAGCGCGCAGGCAGTGATGACGCCCTCCGGGGTGCCGCCGACACCCATGGCGATGTCGATGGAGTTGTTATTGCGCGCGGCAGCGATGGCCCCAGCGACGTCGCCGTCCATGATGAAGCGGACCTTCGCACCAGCGGCGCGGATGTCGGCGACGAGCTCGGCGTGGCGCGGGCGGTCGAGGACAACAACAGTAACGTCGCGCGGCTCAATGCCCTTCGCCTTCGCAACGACCTCGATGTTGTGCGCCACCGGCGCCGTGATGTCGATCTTGCCTGCTGCCTCGGGGCCGACGGCGATCTTGTTCATGTAGAACGCATCGGCCGGGTCGTACATGGTGCCGCGCTCAGCGGCCGCGATGACGGAGATGGAGTTCGGGCGACCCTCGGCCATCAGGCGGGTTCCGTCAACAGGGTCGACTGCGATGTCGAGCTCGGCACCCTGGCCGTTGCCCACGCGCTCACCGTTAAACAGCATCGGTGCTTCGTCCTTCTCACCTTCGCCGATGACGATGATGCCGTCCATGTTCACGGAGTTGATCATCTTGCGCATCGCGTCGACAGCGGCTCCGTCGCCTTCGTTCTTCTTGCCGCGGCCGACCCAGCGGCCGGAGGCTAGGGCGGCGGCCTCCGTGACGCGAACGAGTTCCATCGCTAGATTGCGGTCGGGTGCTTCGACGGGGTTACCCATTGGTTTGTGCCTCCTGGGGCAGTTGCAGATCGATACGTGTATTAGCCTATTGTGGCATTTTTCCTGCTGCTCCGGAGCAATTGGGGTGGGGCGGAACGGGCATGCGATACTTGCAGGCGTGGCTGATGAGAAACTGCGGATTTTCCAGGACGGCAGGGACATGGCGATCAATGTCGTGCTCATTGCTGCGCTCATGATCCTGTCGGTGGCGTTCACTGGGATGTGCGAGTTCAACCCGGGCCGCCCGGAAAACGGCCCAGTACATGAGGTCGACGGCCGCACGTTCATGGAGATGGAGGCCCGGGCGGCCGAATTCCCGGTGCGTTTCCCTCAGATGCCGGAGGGGTGGACGAATAACTCAGCACGCCGCACGCTTATCGACGGCACCCCCGCCCCCGTCGCCGGCTGGGTCACCCCCGGAGAAGGCTTTTTGCAAGTGACCCAAACCGGTGTGCCGGCCGATGAGGCAGCGCAAGCCGACGGGAAGTACCGCGAACACTCCCGCGAAGAGACCGTCGCGGACTTTCCGGCGACCGTCTACACCTCGGATGCCAAAGATGTGCGTGATCTGTGGGTCGTTGACCTTGACGATGTCCGCTTGCTGGTCACCGGCGCCGCCCCCGATGCCGAATTCCGCGAACTCATTGAAGCGTTCGCCGCTTCCGAGCCGCTGTAACCCACCGGCCCCAGCGCCAACCGGCCCCAGCGCCAACCGGCCCCAGCGCCAACCGGCCCCAGCGCCAACCGGCCCCAGCGCCAACCGGCCCTAGCTCCGCCCGGCCCTAGCTCCGCCCGGCCCAGTCCGCGATTAGCTAGAAACAAACGACTGGAATGATCCTTTCGGGCCCATTTTTCGGGCGTTTTAGTCGTCTGTTTCTAGCTAATCGGGTTAGGGGAGGGGTAAGGAGGGTTAGGGAGGCTACGCGATGAGGCGGCGGCCTCGGCTGAGGCAGCTGGGCCGGATGAGTCGGCTGGGCCGGATGAAGGCGGCTTTACTCTGCCTGTTCCTCATCGTCGGAGCTCTGTTGGAGGGCTTGTTCGATGCGTTTCTCGGCGCCGTCGAGAAGCACTTCGCAGCGCTTGGCTAGGGCTTCACCGCGCTCCCAGTACTTCAGGGATTCGTCGAGGCTCATCTGGCCGAGCTCGAGAATCTTCACGGTTTCAACCAGTTCATCGCGCGCCTGCTCGTAGGTCAGGGAGGACGGGTCCGGGATTGCGTCGGCGTTCGGGGTGCCTTGGCCGAAAGTGTTATCTGCCATGGTGGGTTCTCCTTGGGTGCGTAGCTGTTATTCGGCGGGTGTGGCGGCCATGCTGGCTGCGGTGATGGAACCGTCACCAACTCGGATGCGTAGCTGCGAGCCGGGCGGAGCCTGGGCGATGCTGGTCACCACTTCCGGCTCGCTGCCGTCGCGCGGCTGGACCTGGACCACCGCGTAGCCGCGGGCGAGTGTTGCGGCTGGACCGAGGGCGGACACCTGTGCACGCAAGGCCTTGACCTCGGCGGTCTCCTGCTTGAGCAGGCGTGTGATGTCGCGGCGGATGGCTGCGGTGGCGCGGTCGAGTTCCTCGCGGCGCAACGTCACCTGGGTCAGGGGGTTCGCCATAGCGGGGCGGGAACGCACCTGGCTCAGGCCGTGGCGTTCGCGCCTGACCCAGGAGCGCAGGGCGGAGGAGAGGCGGGAGCGGGCGTCGTCAAGCATCTGGCGCTCGGCGACGACATCCGGAACCACACGCTTCGCGGCATCGGTGGGGGTAGCCGCGCGCAGGTCAGCGACATTGTCCAAGACGGGATTATCCGGCTCGTGGCCAATCGCTGAGACGACCGGCGTCGACGCCTCCGCGACCGCACGCTGCAGCGACTCCTCGGAGAAGGGGAGCAGGTCCTCGACGGAGCCGCCGCCGCGGGCGATGATGATCACGTCGACAGTCTCGTCCTCGTCGAGAGTGCGCAGCGCCTCCACGACCTGCGGGACGGTGCCGGCACCTTGAACCGGGGTGTTGATCACGCGGAAGTCCACCGCCGGCCAGCGGTCTTTCGCCACCGACAGCACGTCGCGCTCGGCGGCAGATCCGCGGCCGGTGATCAGCCCGACGCGGCGCGGCAGGAACGGCAGAGGCTTCTTCCGCGCCGGATCGAACAGCCCCTCAGCAGCCAACGTCTTGCGCAGCTGCTCGATCTTCGCCAGCAGCTCACCCTCGCCGACGTGGCGGATCTCGGTGACCCACAATGAAAAGGAACCGCGTCCGGCGTAGAAGGCGGGTTTGCCGAGGACGATGACGCGGTCGCCGTCATTAAGCGGGGCGTCGAGCGAGCGCACCATCTTCGTGTCCGCAGTGAGCTGAATGCTCATCTCTTTCTGCGTGTCACGCAGCGTCAGGTAGGAAAACCGCCACGACGGCTTCACATTGATCTGCGTGAGCTGACCCTCAATCCACAGCCAACCCAAACGCTCAATCCACTGCTTGACGCTGTCATTGACCTGCGAGACGGACCACGGCGCCTCCGGCGTGCTCTTCGGCGGTTGTGCGCCCGCCATGGGCATCAGCCCCCTTCCGTTGTGCGGGACCAGCTTACCTTTTCGCCCGCACATCCATTACCCTTGGGCACATGACGAGCACCGGAAAAAACGTCCTTCTCGCCGCCCCTCGCGGGTACTGCGCTGGTGTTGACCGTGCAGTGGAGACGGTGGAAAAGGCGCTGGAGAAGTACGGCGCCCCCATTTACGTGCGCAAAGAGATCGTGCACAACAAGTACGTCGTGGAGACGCTGTCCAAGCGCGGTGTCATCTTCGTCGAGGAGACCGATGAAGTGCCTGAGGGCGCGCACGTTGTCTTCTCTGCACACGGCGTTTCACCGGCCGTGCGCGAATCGGCACAGCAGCGACAGCTCATTGCTCTCGACGCGTCCTGCCCGCTGGTGACCAAGGTCCACAATGAGGTCAAGCGCTTCGCCCGCGACGGCTACCACATTCTCCTCGTCGGCCATGAAGGCCACGAAGAGGTCGAAGGTACCGCTGGCGAGGCGCCAGACGTGGTGCACCTGGTAGACGGTGTCGAGGGCGTCGACGCCGCCCCTCAGTTCCCGGAGGACCAGAAGCTGGTGTGGTTGTCGCAGACCACGCTGTCGGTCGACGAGACCATGGAGATCGTCGCTCTGCTGCGCAAGAAGTACCCGAATCTGGAAGATCCGCCGAGCGACGATATTTGCTACGCCACCCAGAACCGCCAGGTCGCGGTGAAGGCGATCGCGGAGAAATGCGAGCTGATGATCGTCGTCGGGTCGCAGAACTCCTCCAACTCGAAGCGCCTTGTCGAGGTCGCACTGCAGAACGGCACGAACGACGCTCACCTCATTGACTACGCGCACCAGATCGACGACGCCTGGTTCGACGGTGTGACGACGGTCGGTGTCACCTCCGGCGCATCCGTGCCCGAGATTCTTGTCCGCGAAGTCGTGGAATACCTCGCCGAGCGCGGCTACGACAACGTCGAGCAGGTCACCACGACCACCGAGACCATCACCTTCGCGCTGCCGCGCGACCTGCGCCCGCCGCGCCAGGCTGGGTAGTCGCGGCTAGTCTTCGTAGAGGTCTTCGCGGAGACGGTGACTGACCCGCCGGGATGATCCGCGGCCGCCATCCCGGCTGTCCCACGCACTGTCGCGGCCGTCTTGCGCGCTGACGCGACGGAGATCACGCACGTCCGAGCGTCGAGCATTGCTGCGCTGCACGGGTTCGTCTCGGGCCTCCGAGCGTGCGCTGCTGGGCGAGAGGCGTTGGGCGGGGCGCCTAGAAGCGGAGGGCTCGTTGCTTCGTGCCAGTAGCTCTTCAACGGTGACCTTGCCCGGCGTGGTGGTCCGTTCACGGAAGCGTGTCGCCTCACGTTGGGTACGACGATTCGATTCGGAAGCCTGCCTGCGCTGGCGCTGTTCCTGCTGGCGGATCTCTTCGTTGTGCCTTTTCAGCAGCTGGTAGCGCAACAACGCGATGACCAGCGCACCGAGGGCCACCATTGCCATCACGGGGAAGAACTGCACCAGCGGATACAAAATGAGCAGGGCAGAGGTGCGTCCCAGCGATGTTTGGCCTTCCGGAAGTTGGAAGTACGCGTTGAGGGTGCCCGTTACCAACAAAAACAATGTGTACAGCAGCGGGATGGACGCAACGATGAGAAACAGCCCGCGCGGGTTGACAAACGTGACCACGACCAAGGAGGCCACCGCGAACAGCGCTAGGAACGGCCACCCGATTGCTTCGTTGTAGACGGACAGTAGGCCGCCAGTGACAAGGGCCGCGATGATGATGCCCACGCCGGATCCCGTCGAGAAACCGGGCATTGCCGGGTCTGACTGCGTTGAGGATCGGGACGTTGCATGCGACACGTTGTGTGATGTTACCGTGCCGCCGCGCGCGGACAGCTTTTACTCGACGTGGGAGTGCGAACTTTCTTCCCCGTTGGCGGTGCGTGCCCGGGCAGTCACCGCACGGAGTTCGGTGGGTTCACTAGTCGTACGCCCGGGCAAGTCGAGGTCTTTCAGCCGGCGTGCGGTGACCATGACGCGGGCGTCCATTGACCCGAGCGTGGCATTGAACGCCTCGACGGCCTTATCCAACGAGCCGCCGACGCGGTTGTAGTGCTCCGCCATGGTCCCCAACCGCGTGTACAGCTGCGCACCGAGCCGCTGCACCTCGGCCGCCTTCGCGTTGATGTCTTCTTGCTGCCATCCCAGCCCGACGGTGCGCAACAACGCGAACAGGGTGGAGGGGGTGGCGATGACAACGCCTCGCGCAAATGCGTCGTCAAGCAACTGCGGATCTTGCTCGAGCGCTGCGTCGAGGAAGGGGTCGGCGGGGATGAACATGACCACGAACTCGGGCGTCGGCGCGAAAGCCTCGACGTACGCTTTCTGCCCGAGTCTTGCCACGTGCTGCCGCAGTAGGTGGCTGTGCCTGCGCAGATAGCCGGCTTTCTCCTCGGGATCCTCCGTGTTGAGCGCGTCGAGGTAGGCGCTGAACGGCACTTTCGCATCCACCACGATGTTGCGGCCGCGGCTTAACCGGATGATCATGTCGGGGCGGAGCAGCTGACCGTCGATACGCGCTGCTTGCTGCACATCGAAGTCGCAGTACTTGACCATGCCGCCGAGCTCCACGACACGTTCGAGCTGCATCTCGCCCCAACGCCCGCGCGTGTTCGGTGAGCGCAGCGCGTTGACCAGCTGATCCGTGCGATCGCTCAGCCGCGAACTCGCACGCGTCACGGCCTGCACCTGCCCGGCGAGCGCTGAGTGGGCGACAGCGCGATCTTCATCCATGTCGCGCAACTGCGCCGCGAGCTTATCGACGGCCCTTTCCAACGGCTCCAACTCCCGCCGCACATCCTGCCGCGGCGGCTGGGAAGGCGGGGATGCGGGGCGGCGCAATAGGTGCATCGCGGCCGCACCGGCAAGCAGCCCGAGAATGAACGCGAGGAAGACAAGGGTGAAAGTCAGCGCTGGGGACACAGAACTCATGTGTCTCACCCTTGCATACGGTTAGGACATGTCCTCGCCGCCACCCTTGGATGTACCGAACGGAAGTTCGAAACGGCGAGTTTTCCGTGCTGAGCCGTTCGCGCCGTTCGCGCCGTCGCCGCCGGTCTTCGCTGAGGCGGTCTTGTCCTCTGGCGTGTCCGCCGTCTTGTCCATTGCTTTGTCGGAGCGGCGTCGGGCGGCCACCTTGTTCCACTGGCGCACGAGCGTTGAGCCGGGGGAGGGGGCGGGTGCGTCGGGCTCGTCGTCAATGCTCGGCGCTTTCCAGACATGGCTGTCGATGAGCTCATCGCGTTGCGCCGCGCTTTCCTGCTCTTCTGCTTCGGCGAGCGCCTTGCCCACGTCGGTGGCGAACTCAAGGTCGCTTGCGCTGACTTCACCGGCGTGCAGCTGGAGCATGTCCTGCATGTAGCGGAAGATCACGGCGATGGTCGCGGCGGCGGGAACAGCCAGGAACGCGCCGACGAGGCCGAAGAGACCGCCGCCGACTGTGACGGAGACCAAGACGACGACGGGGTGCAGGTTCATCGCGCGGGACTGCAGCAGCGGGGAGAGTACGTTGCCTTCGAGCTGCTGGACGGCGATGACGATGCCCAGGACGATGAGCGCCTCGGTGAACCCGAGCGAAACGAGCGCGATGATCACGGCAAGCGCCCCAGCGACAATTGCGCCGACGAGTGGGATGAAGCCCGCCATGAACGTGATCACCGCAAGGGTGAACGCCATGGGCACGCCGACCGCCCACAGGCCGACGCCGATACAGACAGCGTCGATAAACGAGACGACCGCCTGGGCGCGAATGTATCCGCACAGCGTGTTCCAGATGCGGGTGAGCAGCTCGGTGGCGTGCAGTCCGGCGCGGCCGCCGGTGGCGGAGCGGACCCAGGGGAGGAACTTGGGGCCGTCGTTAAGAAAGAAGAAGGTGAGGACCACGACAACGACGAAGGTGATCATCATCGACGTCGCCGTGCTGATACCGGAGAAAATGCCGCCTGCGATCGCGCCGGCGCGGTTTTGCACCCAGGTGATCGAGTCTTGGACGACTTCGTTGATCTGCTCCGCATCGACGCTGAATGGCAGCGAATCCTGGTTCTGCAGCCATAGCGCCAGGCTTTGCAGCCCTTGCCCAGCCTGGATGGCAAGGACGCGGGAGTTCGTGATGATGTCCGGCAGGATCATCGACACGAAGAACACCAGCACAGCCAGCGCCAGCAGCATCGACACCAGCGCCGACAACGCACCGGGGAGGCCGTGTTTGCGCAGGAAGCTTGTCACGGGTTCGAGCACGGTGCACACGATCAGTGCGAGGACGATCGGCAGGATGCCGGCCCAGAATTTGCCCACCAGGTACGCCAGTGCACCGATCAGGATGAAGATGGCCACCATCCGCAGCGAGAACAGCGCGGTCGATTTCATCCACGAGTTGAACACCACCGCGCGGTCGACGCGGTTGTCGTATTCGTGGGATTTCTTGTCGCCGGCGTTAGCTTTATCGGAGGCTTTGACCTCCTCCGCGAGCTTTTGCGCGGAACCGGAGGCCATGGCGGCGCCCGCGTCCTCGCCACCCTTCGTCGTTTCAGTCACGGAGACTATTGTGCCCGAAGCACCAGCAGCCCCGCTAAGCAATGCTTATCGACGATTCCTCCCCGCTCACCCAGCAACCACACCCCGTCCGTGATACCTTGCCAGCGAACGCTACTCCTCTCCGTGTCGCACCTGTTGCTGAAAGGCCTCCCATGTCGCTGACTCCCGCCCGTTCCCTCAAAGTGAGTGTAGCCGCGACGTCCCTCGCTCTCGCCCTGACAGTCACCACCGTTCCGGAAGCTCTTGCCCAGTCCAGCCAGCCGGGTTTGTCCAGCCAAGCCGCTGGTGGGCCGATTTCTTCCAGCCACGTGCATGTCGGTGCTACTGCCACCGATATGAACTTCTCCTGGCGCACCGCATACAACGGCCAGGAGTTCGTGAAGTACTACCCGACGGCTAACCCTGAGACGGTGAACGAAGTGGCCGCTACGGAGGCTGACTTCGGCGCCATCGCCTACCGCGCCAACCACGCCACCGTCACCGGTCTGCAGCCGGGCACCGAGTACACCTACCAACTCGGTTCCGAGCAGGGAGGCTGGAGCGAAGCGGCGACTTTCCGCACCCAGCCGGCAGGAGACAGCTGGAACTTCCTCACCCTGTCCGACGCGCAGATCGGTGTGAACCTCAAAGTGGACGAGCAGGCTGAAGCGTGGCGCACCGCGGTCCGCCAGGCCACTGGGAAGTACCCGGACTCCCAGTTCATCGTCCACGCCGGTGACCAAGCTGAGGGGTGGGGTGACCCGATCAAACAGTGGGAGGCGTTCTTTACCGCTGAAGAGCTGCAGTCCTACCCGCTCGCTATGGCGAAGGGCAATCACGAGCTGTTGCCCACGTCTATCGTCGATAAGCACTTCAAAGAGCACGGGAACCTGCCAAACGCGAAGCCGGGTGACGCGAACTATTTCTTCGAGCGCAACAATGCCCTGTTCATCGTTTTGGACTCTAACGAAACGGGAAACAAGTACTCCGAGCCGATCGATTCGAAGCGCAAACGGGCGATCGAAAAGCAGTCTCAGTTCGTGCGCGAGACTACCGCTGCCCACGGCGCGGACAAGGATTGGACCATCGTGGTCATGCACCACGCTCCGTACTCCCACGGTGGCCGCTACCACGAGAAAGAGATCACGCAGATGCGCGAAGGCCTTGCGCCGGTGTTCTCCGAAACCGGTGTGGACCTGGTGCTCAACGGCCACGACCACATGTACAACCGCAGCCACCTGATGAACGGCACCGAGCCCGTCATCCCGGAAGACACGCCGAAGCCCGGCGACGTGCTGCGCCCGAAGGCTAATGAGACCGTCTACATGACAACCACGACCGCAGGCGGCGGCAAATACTACGACTTCCACACCCGCGACGGCAAGAAGCGCAAGGAGTTCACCGATGTCTCGCAGACTTACGGTAAGGACTTTGCCATCCCGGAGATCGCCGTGTGGCGCCAAGACTACAACCCGGATTACGCCAACATTGAGGTGAGCAAGAATACGCTCACCGTGCGTACGCACAACGTCGCCGACAACTCGGTTGTCGACGAGTTCACCATCGACCGCAGCGGCGCAGCCCCTGCACAACCCGGTGGTGGCGAAGGCAATCGCAGCTCCTTCGGTTCTTCTGGCTCCTCCCAGCGCAATAGCTAGGGCGGTTCCGCTTGCTCGGCAGGCGGGTGACATTGCCCGTCAATTCGGCCTCGAGCTGTAACCATAGCCGCGCTAGCCTGCGGCTGGCCGCGCCCCGGCCCAGTCTGAACTGGCAGCCGGGGCGTACGTTATGATTGGCCAGCGTGAGCCTTACTCTTGGAATCGTCGGCCTGCCTAACGTGGGCAAATCCACCCTGTTCAACGCGCTGACCCGCAATGAGGTTCTGGCGGCGAACTACCCGTTTGCCACCATTGAACCCAACGTCGGCTTAGTGCCACTGCCGGACAAACGCCTGCACCGCCTCGCGGAGATCTTCGAGTCCGCGGAGATTCTTCCGGCGACGGTGTCGTTTGTCGACATCGCAGGCATCGTCAAGGGTGCGTCCGAGGGCGAGGGCATGGGCAACGCCTTCTTGGCCAACATCCGCGAGGCGGACGCGATCTGCCAGGTGGTTCGCGCATTTGCTGACGACAACGTCATCCACGTCGACGGCCACGTCGACCCAGCCAGCGATATCTCTGTGATCAACACCGAGCTCATCCTGGCTGACCTGCAGACGATTGAGAAGGCCCTGCCACGCCTGGAGAAGGACGGCCGCAAGGACAAGGACATCGCCGCCCAAGCCGCCGAGGCAAAGAAGGCGCAGGAGATTCTGGAGTCAGATCGCACGCTGTTCGCCGCCTCCAAGTCAGGCGAGATTGACCTCGCGTTCGTGCGCGACTTGCACCTGATGACCGCGAAGCCGTTCCTCTACGTGTTCAACTCCGACGAGGGGGTGCTCACCGATGACGCGAAGAAGGCCGAGTTGCGCGAACTCGTTGCGCCTGCTGAAGCCGTGTTTCTTGACGCACAGACCGAGACCGAGCTCCTCGAGCTTGACGACGCAGACGCCGCCGAGCTCCTCGCCGCCGTCGGCCAAGACGAACCAGGCTTGTCGACGCTCGCTCGCGCGGGCTTTGAAACCCTCGGCCTGCAGACCTACCTGACCGCCGGGCCGAAGGAATCCCGCGCCTGGACGATCCACAAGGGCGACACTGCTCCGAAGGCCGCCGGCGTGATTCACACCGACTTTGAGAAAGGCTTCATCAAGGCCGAGATCGTCGCCTTCGATGACCTCGACGAACTCGGCTCCATGGCCGAGGCCCGCGCGAAGGGCAAGGTCCGCCAGGAGGGCAAGGACTACGTCATGGCCGATGGTGACGTGGTGGAGTTTCGTTTCAATGTAACCTGAGGCGCGCTAGTGTTAGCGGCATGACAACACGTGCTGCTATTTACCTCCGTATCTCGCTCGATGCTGCCATGGACGGCCTCGCCATCGACCGGCAGCGCCAGGACTGCGAAGCCCTTGCCGAGCAACGCGGCTGGGACGTCGTGCATACCTACGTCGATCAGTCGATCTCCGCGTCGAAGAAGGACGTGGACCGCCCCGACTACGACGCGATGGTGGCGTCCTTTGAGCGCGGCGAGATCGACGCGATCATTTGCTGGGACCTCGACCGCCTCACACGGCAGCCCTGGCAGCTCGAAGAGTGGATCGACAGGGCAGAGGAGCAGGGGCTGAAACTCGTCACTGCGAACGGTGATGCTGACCTTGCCACCGACGGCGGCAGAATGTACGCGCGCATCAAAGCAGCCGTGGCACGCGGCGAGATCGAGCGAAAGAGCATGCGCCAGTCTCGTGCGCAACAGCAACGCGCCGAGCAGGGCCGCTGGTACTCCGGCGGTGTGCGCCCTATCGGCTACACCTCCACCGGCGAGATCATTCCATCCGAAGCCGCCGCCGTGCTCGGTATGTTCCGCGCTGTCGAGAGGGGCAACTCCATGCGCGACATTGCGCGCGCCTTATCTGGGGTCGATCAACCGGGCTTGCCGGATATCCCGACCACGCCGCGCCATATGTACACCGTGGTCACAGAGCGCAACGCTCGACGCCGCGCTGAAGGCCAGGAAGAAAAGCCGGTTCCCGACGCGCAGCCGTGGGCCTACACGTCGTTGCACTCGATCCTGCGCAACCCCGTGTATGCGGGTTACTCCACTTATAAGAAGGCCAAGCGCAAAGGCGTGAAGAACAAATACCGCCGTGTCACGCATATCGTCCGCGACCCCGATACCGGCGAGCCGGTGAAAGGGCAGTGGGAGCCGATCGTCACACCAGATCTGTGGTGGCGCGTGCAGAACGTGCTCGACGATCCCGACCGGCTGACCAACAAGGAGCGCCGGAACACTCGCCGCCATCTCGGCTCGGGTCTGTATGTCTGCGACGAGTGTGGCAACCCCGTGCGCACACATGCCGACCGCTACCGCTGCGCCGCCTGTGGATTAGTGCGCACACATAGCGTCGATGATTTTGTGCTCGCCGTGATCCGCGCCCGCCTTGGCCGTGACGACCTGGCGGACCTGCTGCCGACTGTGGACGACGACGAGGTCAACGCCATCGACGACGAACTCGCTGAGCTTCGCGCAAAGCTCGCCCGCGTCCAGGCTGACTACGATGAGGAGCTTATCGAGGCCCGTGACCTCAAGCGCGCGCGAAACCGTTATGAGCCGCAGATCGAGAAACTCGAAACGCGCCGTGCCCGTCTTGCTGGCGCATCGGCGCTGCTCGACACAACCGGCTACGCCTCGCCCGTGGATGCCTTCGACAACGCAGAGCTTGCCGTGCAGCGCCGAGTCATCAATACCCTGTGCCAGGTGCGCCTGCGCCGTGGCGTGCGCGGCACCAAGACCTTTAACCCTGAATCGGTGCAGATCGTGTGGAACTAGGTTGCAGTGTGTGACACGTCAACAATCGCGCGCATGCGCTGCGGCGCGCAAAGCTCTTACGAAGGAACGCCACGGGAGCCGGCAGTTCGGGGGAGATCTGCCTTCGTGTATCGGGGGCGACACTGCTCAACCGTGGCGTTCGCAGGAAGTATGACACGGCTCTTGTTACCCCAGAGGTCGTTGGTTCGAATCCAGCCCCCGCTACTAAGATAAGGCCCCTACCAGTGGAAACGCTGGTAGGGGCCTTCTTCATTTTGTGATCGGATCGCCATTTGGTGCACTAGCTGGTGCACTAGGGTCAAAATCCTGCACCAAACGGAACTGCGACGCTCCAACGACGCGGCGCAGGTTTTCGGTGCATTGCTTAGTGATTGCTAGGACGGCAGCAACGAAGGAACGCCACGGGAGCCGGCAGTTCGAGGAAAGCAACTGCGAACTGCTGTGCAAGTCTCACAACCGCGCCAAAGGTAACGCTTAACCAGCGGCGACGCGGGGATCTAACAAATGCTGCGTCGCTAGCGCTCGCACCCAGCGAGCGAGCATCAGGCTGCGCTAGCGACGCTCAGCACGCTTCAGGTGCGGTGGTGCCGTGGCAGGGCGCGACCGGCAGAGCCGGGCCGAATACGGGATTGACCACATACACCCCGTATTCGTGCAAAGGAGCACTGCCATGTCCACCCATTCTCACACGCTTGCATCCCACGGCGAGATCCTCGCGAACCTCCCCGGCATCCTCGGGTTCTACCCGAACAACTCGCTGATCCTCGCGTTCTTCGTCGACGACGAGGGCGTCGACACCGTCCGCCTCGGCCCGGTCGCACGGTTCGACCTGGACGAAGCAGTGGAGAAGCTCACCGAGAGCCGCGAGCGGTTCGCAGCGTGGGTCCACCACCTCGAACTCGACGCTGTTATCGCGTACATGATCAGCGACGACATTGCACAGCCGATCTTCGACGAGACGGCCACGTACCTCACCAGCGGGGCAGTGCACCTACCGCCGCTGCTCGGGGTGGTGCAGGTGCCCGAGATCGTCACCGGGGCTGCGTGGTGGTCTGTGTACCAGCATCCGCTCATCGACGAGCCGCGCCACGGCGTTGTCGGCGAGGTCGCCGCATCGGCGGCGCTGCGGCAGATGCTAGAGCACACCGGCGAGCTGCCGGAGCCGAGCAAAGACGACATCGAGGCACGGTTGAACAGCACTGACCACGGCATCGACGCTGCCGAGCACGCCGACATCATCGAAGACGCGCTGGCGTATATCCCGCCCATGTTCGCAGACATGCTGCAGCGTGAATACGAGCAGGCGGCGGCAGGGATCACCCAGCCGAGCACTCGCGCTGTTCGGTCTGCGCTGAAATGCTTCACCACGCCGCGCTTGCGAGACACGCTGCTTGCCGCACTGCTCGATGACCCGCAGGCTGGCCTTGCGTTCATAGAGCAGGTTATGCGCGCTGTCCCGACCAGCTGGCCAGGGATGCGGGCGCAGCTCACCGCCACTGTCGCAGTGCTCGCGCACGCCACCGGCCAGCCGGGGCTAGCTGGCGTGGCTGCGCAGCGAGCCACCGAGATCGGGCCAGACGAGAACTTCCCGTCGCTGGTGGCGAAGCTGACCGATATCGGCCAGGGCGAGCGGATGGTCGAGCTTGTCCGCGAGGGCGCTGAGAAGACCCGCACGATCTTGTTTGCCGAGTAGCACCACACACCCCGTTGTAGCAATGCAACGGGGTTTCTTTTTCTCGCGGGGCCTTGGCTTGCGACGACAGACACCGCAACGAGGCAGGGGAGTGACCTTTAGACAGCAGAGCTGTCTCCAACAGACGGATTGACCATCAATCCGAACAAGGAGGCACGTGATGCGCGACATCACCCACACCGACCTGGAACTGCTCTACCAGCTCGCCGACGGCATCGACGGCGAGGACGCCGATCCGGGCGCAGCACAAGAACTGCGCGACCTAGAGGCGGCAGGCACACCGCTGCCCTGGGCAGTGTTGTAACGACAGCGCAACCGCCCCGCAGCAGCAAAGCAGCTGCTTAAGTACCCAAATTGCACGGCAAATCACACCCACTCACGTAAGGAGAACCAACATGTCCAACCCCTTCAACAACGGCACCATCGTCGGCAACGCAGCTCGCGCACCCAAGCTGTTCGAGCACGCAAACGGCGGCGCGACGGTGAAGCTCAGCGTCTATGCGCGCAACACCTTCAAGAACAAGTCCACCGGCAAGGTGGAAAGCGAGATCGTGGAGCTGACCGGCTACGTCCAGGACGCCGCGAACCCCGGTGTGTTCGGCTGCATCGGCTCCGGCGATCGCGTTGCGGTGAGCTACTCGCTCAAGACCGACGTCTACACCGACAAGGACGGTGTGAAGCAGTACCCGCTGGTGGCGCGCATCGACACGGTGCAGCTGATCGATTCCAAGAAGGAGTCCGCTGCTCGCGCTGCCCGTCGCGGAGGCGAGGCGGCGACCGCCGCCCTGGCTGGCGCTGAGGGCGAAGAAGTACCGTTCTAACTACGAAACCCCGCAGGGAAACCTGCGGGGTTATTTTTTCAACCATTTCACACGCCAATTTGCTGCGAATCACTTGTGCAGTTTTACGGTGCAGTGGTGCGGTGCTTTTACTGGCGTTTCTGCTGCGCAACTCACTGCACTATGTAGTGTCTGTGACATTTCATTAACACGTAGGTTGCACTGTGTATTGGGCACCCATTTCATCGACACGTTTACTGCGCAATCAAATGCCCTGTCACTTTAATGACATGTGAATTGGGCAGTGAAGTGGTTTGTCATCCTATTGACACCTTTACTGCGCAACAGGATGACAACGACATTCTGCAGGTCTGTGTGCTGGCATGTTTGCTGTGCAGCACATGCGCCGTCGTACACACCGACGCGCTGCGCAATATCTCCGCCACTTAACCGGCCAATTCGCTGCGCAACGTAGTGACACTTGGCCCCGCTTAGCCGAGATTTCTTCGATTTTCGCCGAATCTCAGCGGTTTCATACCGCAGATGACCGACGACGCCGACGGCGCCCTGTACGGCCCGCAGACGGGCGTGCAGAGCGCATGGTGAGCTGCTAAAGCTCCATACCGCCGTCACGATCACGCTGCTGTTGCTGCTGGCGGCGCTTCTCGATACGCTCGCGCGCACGTTGCTGCGCCCCGCCCTTCTTGCCTGAGGTCTGCGACTGCTTGAACAGCGTGTAGCGCTCAAGCAGCTCCGGGCTGCGATGCAGTTCTTGCACCAGGAACTTCTTGTCCAGATGCTCCAACTGCTGTCCTGACTTCACCGCTTCTTCGATGATGATGGCTGCTTCATCTTCGGCGTCCGTGTGCGCGTTGCGGCGGATCTGATCAGCCTCATCGCGGGCATCCGTGCGCGTTACTGCAGCGTCGCGCGTGGCCTCGTCGCGGATGCTTGTGGCCTCATCTCGTGCTTCGCTGCGGATCGTCTCAGCGTCGCGCTCAGCCTGCTTACGGGCCTCGTCGGCTTGGCGTGTGATCGACTCCGCTTCGCTGCGGGCTGCGGCTGTAATCTCGCCCGCCTTGGCCTGTGCAGTCTCTTCGGCTCGTTCGAGCAGCTCGTCTGCTTGCGCTTCGGCAAGGCCCATGGTCTGCTCGGCTTCTTGCTTGGCCTTCTCGCGCGCGTCACTGCGGATCTGCTCGGCTTCTTGCTCTGCCTTCTCACGTGCCTCGTTGAGCACACGCTCGGCAACAGCGCGAGCCTGTTCTTCGGCGTGCTGCAACACACCTTGCGCTTTTTCGTTGGCAGCTTTTGCCTGTTCAAGTTCTTTTGCTGTTTGCTCGCGGTCACGATCAATTGCGTCCATATCGCGCTGCACGGATCGCTTCTTGACTTCCACATCATCCTCGCGCTTGGCGAGGTCGCGCTCCCGGTCTTGTTGTTCTGCGTAGCGTCCGAGGTTCAACGACTCGTCATGCCGCTCGGAGACTTCCAGTTCCACCGGATAGCCCAGCGAGTGCATGTGTTCGCGCAGGCCCCGTTGCGCGTCGATGAACTTCTGGTTACCCGAGATCTGCTTGCCCTTCTTCGGGCCGGATGTGTACCGCACTGAGGTGTCAGTGTTGTACGCGATGCCGGGGCGGCAACGGAGCTTGTCGGGATCTTCGGGCTTCGGTGAGAACGTATCCGCCTGGAACTGGATGTGTGGCGTTGATTCGTCGAAGTTCATATCACCGCCAGCGACTGCGTCGATACCGCCGGGAATGAAGTTCTCGGCGAGCCAACGCATTGACTCTTCGGGGTACATCATTGCTTCTTCGTAGTCGCGGGCTGCATAGCGCGGACGTTTCACTTCGCGCCCGTCCACCTCACTGGTGTAGTAGTCGGGGATCTCCTTGCACATCGACTTCGGCAGATACACGACGAACAGCGACGTCTCGAAACTGTTCTTCTGCACGCGCACTCCGTCCATCCGAGGCGTCTACGGCCGCCACAGGGCCGTACAGCCGCTGCCACAAAGATGAACCAATCGAGTCGCGGCGCTACACATTTGCATCAACAGCTGCCGCTGGATCTGCTGCGAGCGGGCGCTCGCGAAACACACGTCGCTGGCGGTGTCTGTTACATGCGCTTGCGCGCATATGGCCGCCGCGAACGTGATACGTCTGCACCGATAGTGTGCTTGTAGCACGGGCCGATATGGAGTGTGTTACTCAGCCCGTGTCGTTGACCCCCGCAGCAGCATCAACACCGCCTGGCGGCGGATGGCTCGCTGCGGGATTTGGAACACCCTGCAATGACCGCCTGACGGCGGTGCCAGAGTGCAGGGTGTGGCTGTGCGCACCACGTTAACGATGTCGGTCTTGCCGTTCGGTTAGACACCTTGCGCTCGCAGGCTCGCTGCAGGTGTCTCGATGACGCGGGAAGACGCCGCAAGCGGCGTTTCCACCCGTCATCGGCCCTTACTTTAAGACCGACATACAACGGACGTAGCCGCATGTGGTGCGCACAGCGTGGCGACCTGCAGGTTTTGCGTAGGCACCATGTGCGCTTCGCGCATCAACGGGCCGTTTCGGGTAAGGGTCGAAGACCGCATTAAGACCCGAAACACGCAGGTCGCAGCCCCCTTCTGTGTCAAAACCCCTATATGTTTGTCGTTATAGGGGTAGAAGGGGGAAAAGGGCATAAGGGGGTGCGACGCCTCCGCTGCGCTCCGGCGCTCGGCATAGCCGAGGCACTGCACCGGGTATTACTGCTCGCTGGCGCTCGCATAACCCGGTGCCCGGCGCTGGCGCGCCGCCCCCTACAGCCCCAGTCTCAGACCTCGCTCGCTCGGTCTGGCTGGTGCTGTCTTGCCCTCCGCTTGCGCTCCGGTCAAGATGCCCAATAGTGCAGCTGGCGCTGCACCTTGTGTGATGACCCATGCTCTGCATCACGACACTGCCGGCAATCCGATATATCCCGTTGATATACATTCGGATATGCCAGCATCGATGTGTCGTGTTTGGGTCATCACGAAACGCTCCATCACGGCAAGCCTGCCGAGATGGATATTGGCGTATCTCACGACGCGGCATTATGCGGCATGCGCCGCATACCATCTGCCGTCGCGGTTGCATCTTCAGCAGCACAGCTGCTGAAATCTGCTCTGTCCACGCTGCTGTCTTTGCTGCACCCACGGCCCCGTCTTCGGCATATTTCAAGTCCACACAAGACTATGCCGGCCAGAACCGCGCATAACAGCAGCGCGACATACCGCCAGCCATGTGGCGGATGATCCAGGCGACGGGGCAGACGTGTATATGCCCCGTCGCCGATACCGGCGCAAGCATCGTGACAGTGTCACGTGTAGCGGTGCCGCAGCCACCCGCACACACGCGAAAACCCCGCCCTTGCGAGCGGGGTGTGTGGCGACATCAAACGTGACGGCTGTACGTCGTCACGCCGCGTGGCCGTACACACATGAGGTGATTGCGTGTACGGCTAAAGGGTTAGTCGGGTACAACTTCTAGATGCCGCTTCGGCTTACTGCCCTCGGTGCTCTCAGGCGTGTCGCCGTCACCGTTCTCAGGTGTATCGCTGTCCCCTTCGGTGCTGGCGGACTTGTCACCGTCCCCTTCGGTGCTGGCGGACTTGTCACCGTCGAGATTCACCTCGAACTCTTCGGCATACTTGCGCAACTGCGCAAGGCGCTCCTTTGTCGCTTTGTGTGCACGGCGCGCCTCGTTCACGGTATCTTTTGCTTGCTGCTCATCGCGCAGCGCTGCTGCGTAATCGTCTCTGAAAGACATGGTTTGTTCTCCTTGGTTGAATGAACTGTTTATTTGGACTCGGGGCACGACGGTGGAGCGCGCGTGTGTAGTAGCACGGCCATCACCCATCAGCCCTCGCACTCAGTTCAAGACCCAGCCTGACTAGCTGAGCTAAGCGGCGGGATCTCGTCGTAGGCGGGTTTGTCCGCATTAGTGCTTCACACCGCCCAGCACCGTGACGAGCTGCTGGCGCTGCTCATCTGTCAGTTGGGGCGCTGCATTCACGACGGCATCGACGAAGCCGTCGAATAGCTGCGGGGCAGGGCGGCGTGCGGCCGCGAGGTAGGCGTCGAGATCGTCTTGGCGAATCCGATAGGCGGTGCCGAAACGGTGGAATGAAAGACGGCCCTCTTTAATAGCTTTTCGCAACGTGGACTCGGAGCCGACGCCGAGATCGGCGAGTTCCTGCAGCGTGTAAAAGCGTGGCGCGACGGCGGTAGTCGTGTCCTTTTCGGACATAGAAAAACGCTCCTGGGCAGATTGATCTGTCCCGGAGCGGGGTGCTTTACCGGCTTGCTATTCAGGCGGCTTGGAGTGCCGTGCTCAACTCGCTAGAACGGTGGTCTGCCGTCCCATCGCTTTACGGGAGCGCTTACTCCCTACCTGACCGCTTTTGTGGTTGGCAATGCCGTTGCCGACCGGTCTATCTCGTCGGAGGAACCGCGCCTATCACGGTCGAGAGGCTGTCTCTTTATGAATTATCCTCGGGGTTATCCCCCGTATGCGGCTGGCTAAACCAAAAACGAATTAAAACGCCACATACGGTCTGGGGGCCATCGTACGGAACTTATGCGTCGCGCACAATAGCCTGCGACCTAATCTTTACGAATCGAACCGAGCACGTTTCTACACGCCACGTGGCACGGCTGGGGTGTTGTGGTGGGGCAGCTGTTGTGTGGCGGCATGGTGACACGCAAGGGGCGCGCCTTTTTGTGACCTGTGACACGTCTATAGTGTGCTCGTTTCGTAGTTTTGACCTCGTTTCGTAATTTGCCGATCAAAATACGAAAAAATTACGAAACGCTCTACCTGCGGTTTCGTAGAACTACGAAAATCGGAAAACCAAATTACGAAACACGCGATAACGCTGTGACCTGCACAGACACGTCACATTTCGGGGATGTTTCGTAATTTTGCGGCATTTCGACCCAAACCTTTTAAGGGAGAGACACAGGCACACATTACGGGCACATGTCTACGACATAGACCGTCCTCATTGAGGGCACGCTGCAGGGGTTGTAGCTATGTGACACGGCCGGGATGCTGCGTCACGGTGACACGCAAGGGGCGCGCCTTTTTATGACCTGTGACACGTCTGTAGCGCGCTCGTTTCGTAGTTTTGACCTCGTTTCGTAATTTGCCGATCAAAATACGAAAAAATTACGAAACGCTCTACCTGCGGTTTCGTAGAACTACGAAAATCGGAAAACCAAATTACGAAACACGCGATAACGCTGTGACCTGCACAGACACGTCACATTTCGGGGATGTTTCGTAATTTTGCGGCATTTCGACCCAAACCTTTTAAGAGAGAGACACAGACACGCATTGCAGGCACATGTCTACGACACAGACCGTCCTCAT
>NZ_JAGPZB010000016.1:0-42301 GCF_024454115.1 Corynebacterium sp. CCUG 65737 | reverse complement strand
GACATGGTGGTAGATTACCTTTCTTCCCAGCCCAACCGGGCTGGATATCAGGTGTCCACCAAAAAGGGGTCAGGTCCGTTGTGGCCGGTGAGCAGCAGGCGAAAGACCCGGCAGCGCCCACTTTGGCGGCGGTATCACGTCGAGCCCTGGGAGTTCGACCACGGGTAGTGAATCAGTCATGGGGCCATGAAACAAAGTGAGGCCAACTTGCCTGGAAACATGTTTCCGGGCTATGTACGCGATGAACTTGACTAATATGTTTCCGAAGTTCACCAACAAACTCTTCGTGGACGGGTTCTACAGCGCCCGACGACACGCTTTAAGCTGTGGATATGGGTTCAAAGGCGCCGGTATTCAGCTCCGGAACAGTCGAAAAAGTGGCCAAGCTCATCGGTGAGGTCTACTCGGGTAGGCAGCTCACCTCACTTCTCCTCGACGTAAAGTGTGGGCGGTTCGATCCCGGAGAAGGGATCACGAAGTGGAAGCGAATTGACGAGGCCATTAGTCGGCAGCAGGTTGCCCAAGGAGACGGCCGCCCCCTTCTCGCGGTCGCCTGCAAAGCAGTCGAACCTGGCCGCCTAATGTCCGCGGAGTATCCCGAAGCTGCTGAGCACTTGCATGCGGAACTCGACACAGTCCTATCCACCGAAGGCTACGGGCTAACCGACAACGGGCGGGGCCGCAAACTGGCGCGTAAGGCAACCTTCGAAGAAGCCCGAAACAAGGCGTTGAGCTTGAGAGAGCACCTTCAAAAGCGCGGCTCTCACGCAGAAGTTCTCAAACACTGCCGGGAAGAACTTCTACAAGACGAATCAGACTACTACGAGCTCGTTTTCGAAGCTGCCAAAGGGTTGGAGGATAGAATCCGCCTGCTGTCTAACAGCACAATGGACGGACGCAATCTCCCGCAGAATGTGCTCGGGTCGAAAAATCGCACTGTTCCAATCAATTCGGGTGCAACAAAAACACAGCGCAATGAGCAAGATGCCGTCGCACTGTTCGTTGAGGGCGTGATCGCCGGATTCCGTAATCCGCAAGCCCATGAGACGAGGCTTAGCTGGACAGTGACGAGGGAGGACGCTCAGGACGTTCTTGGTCTGATGGCGCTTATCCACCGGCGCCTCGACACCGCGGAGGACATTCTCCGCGGCGGGGGCGCTGACACTGTGAGCTAAGAGCCGTTGATGGCCTTGGAGACTTCGCTCGCCATGAGCTGAGCAATACCTTTGGCATCGAAGCGCTCGCCCTGCTTGACCGTGACCCAATCATCGTTTCGGAGCGAGATGAGCGCTGACGAAACAATGGGAGACCCGTTGATCGGGCTCGTCCAGGTACCACCGTCAACGACGTACTCATCATCAGGGGTGATTACGAGCCGCTTGCACCTGCCGTCAAAATCCGTCGGCCGGGTCTCCGGCTGGGGTTTTCTCACTTTGAGGTCCTCGAACGACTCGGCGAGGGTTTCGCGCACCGTGTCCAGGTCAGTGGTGTCGTGGACAACGTGAACCGACTCGACGTAGTAGTCGTTTCCCGAGGCCGCAAAGATGCGGACGGGCTTATCGAACTTCGCTGAGGAGAACGATCCGTCATCGAAAGTCGTGGCTGTCTCCGCCTTAACGTGGTCGGTTAAGCCCGGAACCATGTACGCCAACGGCATGTTCGACAATGCCGTTGTCACGCGACTTTCCGCCTCGGAGTCCGTATCGGCTTTCGTTGCGGGCTTCGGGGCGAGTCCCTGCGCCGCCCCGCCCTTCTGCTTAGAAGCAGGGCCGGTGTAAGCGGTGTTACGCACTCGCCGGCCGTCTTTGGTCTTGACGAACTCTAAGTGTGCTTGACTCGGGCGGTGAGCGGTGTCTTTGCGGCGTGGCATCGTTTTCTCCTTGGGCTACTCGGCTGGTGCGCCAGAGAAACTAGCCGGAAGTGCCAAAGTTCTAACCTGCAACGACCGAACGCTCCGTTAGGCAGACCACCACCGGGATACCCGTCTTGCGAAACGCAGCCGCCTTCCGTTTCGCTTTACCTATGTCTGTGGTGCGCCCAAAGAAATCCGAGCCGCACTCGCTCCATACCTCGTAGCACCTGTCATGGAAGCATGTCTCCGCAGGTTCCCGGGGTTGATCCTCAAACGGGTATTGCCCTTCCCGTTCCAAGACATGCTGCTCGAAGTGGTCCTCGGCAATCAGCGCTCCGCGCTCCCACAGCGACAAAGCTCCAAACGGCGCCTCTGCCTCCAGACACAGCAATCCGGTTGGCCGGTCTGTGCAACGGAGCACGGTTTTCAAGAATGCGTGCGCGGCCTGTACGTCTACAGCAACATGCTCGCCGTCGGGTCCGAGAAAGCGGACGGTGCTCTCATTGCGCCGCATGAAAATTTGAAGGCTCGCCAGGCTGTCTCGGTCGAGGTGTAGGTCAAGGTGCAGAAGCACTCGGTCGTTGTCTGTTCGGCTGTGCCGGCTGGGGTGGTGGAGGTTCATAGGAGCACAGCCTGCCTATTTGACCCGAGTAGTCGTCAACCACGGGGGCAAATGCTCTCTACTCACCAGCGTGGCGTTTCAACCGCGGGTCATTTTCCGATTCAATCCGCTCCCACGTCGCCACATAGACGGCGGCTTTCTCTCCCTGCGTCAAGCGTTCACCTACTTCACCGAGAGCGGCACGAGCCGACCAGTGGACGGACAGAAGCTGAAAGTCCTCGTCACGTACTTCGAGTCGGAAACCCGAGGCTGGGTACGTGTCGGTTAGCGCGTTGCCGTGGAGGGCATAAAACATGTGGGGCGCAGCCTGGTCAGCCCAGGAGTCGCCGGGGCGTTGTGATGGAATCTCAGTCATGGAATGACAGTGTGACGTCGCCGACGGTTCACCGCCAGCACCGGGGGTACACATTACGACCGAAGATGCGACGACAATATGTTCGAATCCAGGCGTTCATTTTCTTCGGGCTTGTCTGACCTCCCCGCTACGATAAGACAGACAACATCAATACCGTCCCGACAAACGAAGCGAGGCAGCGAAGCGGTGGCCGGAGCGAAGCAACTACTTGAGTTGACCTGGTTCAACAAAGACAAGGCACTCATTCCCAGTGAGGAAGGCAGGTACGCCTACGAGTGGGTTGACCCGAAAGACCCCCGCTACTGCGAAGCCCGCACTCTCGTCATTGACGAAGTCGTCACCGGCTCTCAGTCTCCAAAAGAGGAGGGCACCCAGTACTCGAAACGCGCAGACCTGGAGCCCACCGACGACAACCTACTCATTCTCGGCGAGTCGGGAGACGTGCTTGAGGCGCTGACTCGGGTACCTGAGCTTCGAGAGAAGTACCTGGGGAAGGTCAAGTGCATTTACATTGACCCGCCATTCAACACGGCACAGACCTTCGCGAACTACGAGGACAACCTCGAACACTCTGTTTGGCTGACCATGATGCGTGACCGCCTCATTCACCTCCGCAAACTGCTCAGCACTGACGGGTCGATTTGGGTTCACCTCGACAACGTCGAGAACCATCGAATGCGAGTTCTTTTGGATGAGGTCTTTGGGAGTCGGAACTTCGTAGCGGAGGTGGTTTGGCAGAAGGTGTATTCGCCCAAGAACTCGGCGAAATATCTGTCGATTGAGCATGACGTGATTCTCGTCTATTCCAAGAATAAGGAAATCTGGCGACCTAATGACCTGCCAAGGTCAGCCAGCAGTGATGCGAAATACACGAATCCGGACAACGACCCACGAGGGCCTTGGAAACCTGGAGATTTTTCTGCGAACAAGCCGTATTCGAAAGGAATTTATCCTATTACGACGCCATCCGGACGGATCATTCCTGGTCCGCCCCCGGGTCGTTATTGGCGCAGCTCGCTGGAAACCCTAAAGGACCTCGATGCCGACAACCGAATTTGGTGGGGTAAAGAGGGAAACAACTCTCCAGCCCCGAAACGCTTTCTATCAGACGTCCGTGGAGCTGTTCCCCAGACAATCTGGATGTATGAATCCGTCGGGCACAACCAAACTGCCAAGAATGAGATACAGGAACTGTTTCCTGGTTCGAATCCTTTCACGACGCCGAAGCCTGAACGGTTGCTTGAGCGAATTATCCACATTTCAACTGAACCCGGTGATCTCGTTCTGGATGCCTTCGCTGGTTCGGGTTCTACCGCCGCAGTAGCCCAGAAGATGGGACGGCGCTGGGTGACCTGCGAACTTGTCGATGACACCTTCAATTCTTTCACCCGTCCGCGCTTGGAAAAAGTTGTTTTGGATAACGACCCGGGAGGGGTCACTTTCACCAACGAACGGGAGCCAAAGCCAGGTGTTGAGGTCCCAGAGAAATTCGATACGAAGAAAATGGAGGATGCCGCAAAACTTTTGCGAGCGGTTCGCTCAGAGCAGGACCTCTCATTAGAGGAGGAGACTGCAATCAAAACAGCCCTAAAGCTCATAGCCACCCGCCCCAGCACTGTACGGAACTGGCGCGGTGGCGGCGGCTTCACAGTGGCTCACCTTTCGCCTCAATGCTTTGACTATTCACCCGAATTGAACCTCGTCACGCTCACCGAGGCGGCGACCGGGCCGACATTGGTCAACTCCGTAGCTGCGAACCTGAACTTCGCCCTCACACCCGATAACCGTCACTTCGACGGCAAGCGCGGTTCCATGTTCCTCAAGGTCATCGAAGGTCGCCTTGACCGCGAAAAGGTAGAGGAGCTGCTCACACACCTCGGGGAAGGCGAAGGTGCAACGCTTGCCGCCACGGAACTCGAACCGGGAGTTCGACAATTCGCGAGGACAACTGACAAGCCGTGCCAGATTGTCCACATTCCCAACGACATCTTTAGCTACTCGGGCACGCAGGAGGGCAAGTAGACATGGCACTTCCAATCGCACTTGACCAGGGTCTTATCGACACTATTGCGGCCGAGTTCGACCTGCGCGATCCGAACAAGCGAGCGCTGCGTCAACTCATTTTCAGCCTCACCGGCGACTTCGATTCACAAGAACCGATGGTCATGCACATGGCCACCGGCGCGGGCAAGACCTACCTCATGGCCGCACTCATTGAGTACCTGGCACGGTTTGACCTCACGAACGTGATGGTTGTAGTTCCACCTTCGACGGTCTTGGAGAACAAGACCGTCCAGAACTTCACCCAAGGCTCGCGACGCTACGTGGGCGGGTTCTCGGCCGCCCCTCAAGTCGTCTCCCCAGGAAACTACGGTGCATGGCGAGCCGGCCAGTCGGAATTGTTCCGCGACACCGCCGACGGGCCTATGGTTTTCGTGTTCAACGTCTCGCAGTTGATTGAGCCAAAGAAGGCCGATGCGGCCGCTGGCACTGACGACGGCATGCGCCGCAAGATTCGAGACCACCAGGAAGAAACCGGATCACTTTACGACCACCTAGTCGGCCTCGATGACCTCGTGGTGATCGCAGACGAGTCGCACCTTTTCGGCTCGTCCGCGAAGGCGTTCAACCAGGCGCTCAAGGACCTCCGCCCCGCGGCAACGATTGGTCTGACCGCTTCGGCATCCGATACGGACCATGTCATCTTCCACTACCCGCTCTACCAGGCCATCGAGGATGGCTACGTGAAATCTCCGATGCTGGTGTACCGCGAGAACGGCTACCCCAAGGACTCCGCGGAAGAGCGCCAGCTCCTCGACGCCGTGTCACTACTGCGCAACAAGGAAGCGGCATACAAGGCTTACGGCACAGCCAACTTCCCCGGTGAAGCCGGTGAAGCGAAACGCACTAAACCACTGCTGTTCGTGATCTGTGAAAACGTGGCCCACGCGGGCGAGGTGACAAAACTGCTCCAAGGCCCGGGGTATTTTGATGACCCAGAGGCAGTGCTCCAGTTCGACAACAAGCACAACGACGCTGTCACGCTGCGGCGCCTAGACGAGCTCGACAGCCCGGCCTCGACGGTGCGGGCCATCGTCTCCGTCGACCGTCTCAAAGAGGGATGGGACACCAAGAGAGTTGCCGTCATGTGCGCTCTTCGCGCTATGTCCTCAGACATTCTCACCCAGCAGACAATGGGTCGCGGCCTCCGGTTGCCTTATGGGGTGAGGACGGGCATCGCGGAGCTCGACCAGTTGGACATCTTGAGCCACAAGTCGTTCAAGTCCCTGCTCAAAGACGAGGACGTGCTGCGGTCATTCGGTCTCGGAGACGCCGCTCAGGGCGCAATCTCGGGAATGGATGTGAAAGAGAGTTTCCTTCAAGGAGAGCAGCAGGTTCAACCCCAACCCGGAGTGGCCGGCCACGGAGACAACCAAGCCACCCCAGGTGCTGGTTCGACGGCATGGCCAGGCCCCCAGGCCGGTGGTCACGATGCCAATGCTGAGCAGGCAGGTGCTTCTACCGCTGGGGAGACAACACAGGTCACCGGTGGTGAAAACGGTGGCGTGAAGTTCCGCAGGGTCGGCGACGACGAGTCCATGCAGAACCAGAATCACATCCCCGCGACGGTCATCAAGGTCAACCACGAGTTCGCAGGGAAAACGTTCCTGTTCCCCTCAACTGTGATGGCGAAAGCGACTTCCCCGTTCCTCCTGAGCCACATTGACGACGAGGACATCATCCGTGCTGCGAAGCGTGTCTCGGACTCTAAAGAGGCGCTCACTCGTGAAGAAATCGTGGTGCGAAAGTCCAAGCTCGACACGAAACGAAGCGCCGACGCGGAGGTCGAATCGGCTCCCGTGGCGGAAGACGTTGTCATCAAAGAACTGACCCGCCGCGTGTTCGGTCTCGGGGTTGTCACCCAGGACAGGAAGAACGCCATCACACTGGCCCAATACGTCCTTCCGACGTTCATGGCGAACGCCGGTATCGACCACTGGACGGAAAAGGCAAAGCAGTCCGCTGTTGACGAGCTCGTAGCCCTGGTCAACGCAAAATCCAAAGAGCACGCCAGTAGCTTGCAGACCGAAACGAATATCGTTCCGATGGAGCTGCCGATTGACGAGGTCGTGACCCTGCCGTTTGGCAAAGAGGTGCTCCAGCAACTGTCCAAGGACCAGCAGGCGAAGTTCAAGCCCCGCGAGTTCTACGACGGGTGGAACCGCGGACTGTTCCCCGCAGCGAGCTTCGATTCGTGGGGCGGCGAGTACCTGCTGGCTCTGCTGCTGAACTACACCTCGGACATTGTCTGGTGGAAGCGACTGTACGTCTCTGACGGTACCTCGATCATGTACACCACTCGTGACACCTACTACCCAGACTTCGTCGCCCAAGATGCCGCCGGCACCATGTGGATCATCGAGGGCAAGTCCGACAAGGGACGAGATGACGAGACGGTTCAAGCGAAACGAGCCGCGGCCCGGGTGCTCGTCCGGGAACTGCTCGCCGAGGACGGCTTCGAGGGCCAGAAGTGGGGCTATGTTATTGCCTACGAATCAGACATTCGAGCGTCCGAGTCGTGGGAGGACTTGAAGCGGAAGTCGAATCCGAGCTCTTGATCCAATTACTGTTCCCATCCAGCACGCAATCAAGGAGAAAACGTGTATCGCACTCTTGCATCCAAGACACGGCACAAGTGCTTCGTCTCGTACCATTCCGAGGACGAAGAAGAGGTGACCAACTTCATCAACTCTTTCGACCACAACAATGACGTCTTCATCTCACGCGGAATCGGCGCTGGGATGGCTGGCGACATCATCGAAAGTTCAAACGAAGATTACGTCAAGCGCCGTATTCGGGAGCTTTATCTTCGCGACAGCACAGTGACGGTTGTGATGATAGGACGATGCACCTGGGCCAGAAAGTTCGTTGACTGGGAGATTGCGGCCTCGTTGCGCAACACCTCAACTAGCAACCGCAATGGGCTTATTGGAATCGTTCTCCCATCCGTGGCGGGGCAACCGTCTTTAAACTACCCCGAGCGATTGACAGATAATCTGTCGACCAACGGGGAATTGGCCTACGCGCGACTGATGTCGTATCCCACCTCGGTGGACGAACTAGCTAACGAGATTGACGCGGCTTTCGCGATGCGGTCCCTATTCGGAAACCTTGCGGATAACTCTCGCAATCTAATGGATTACAACGAACTGTGTTGGTGAGCGGATGGAACTTAAACTTCCGGGTTATTGGGAATCTTCTGATTCCAGCTCTCTGAAGAATCAGCGCTTAGCTTTAGGGATTGCTCGGTCGCGGAACGGAGGACTGATCGCAGCCGCTGCGGCCACCGTCATAGCCTCTCAGCCGATATTAACCGATGCCCGCTGGGTAGCGGTTGCGGGATTCACTTTGGCGTTGATTGCCGAAGTTCTCGATCTTACGCTCAACCCGACCCAGAAGTGGTATCAGGGTCGTGCCTTTGCAGAATCTTCCAAGACTCTCGCATGGCGATTTGCCGTGGGTGGATCGCCATTTCCAGTGGAAATGACCAGCGCAGATGCCGAAATCCTCCTAACCGAACGTCTCGCCGATATTAACAGCGAGGCGTGGAGCGAGGTCGCCGTTCCGCTGGAGGGCGCAACGGTGACCAGCCAGATGCGTGAACTTCGAGCGAAAGGATTCGAAGAGAGAAAAGCTGCGTATCTTGAGGGGCGCATTAAGAATCAGCAGAACTGGTACGCGGAAAAAGCCAACGACTGCAATGAAAAATCCTGCTGGTGGAAAGTCGTGCTGGTTACCGGAGAGGTCCTCGCCCTCGTTTGGAGCATTGCCTGTGCAATGAACCCCGGCTTGTGGAACGCTACCGGTCTTCTCACCACCGTTATCGGATGCGGGTCGGCCTGGGTCTCGTTGAAGCAGTTTGACAACCTAAAGACAGCCTATGCCGCGGCATCACATGAGTTGACTCACATTGCTGCAAAACTAGAAGTGGCCGACAACGCGAATTGGGCACTGGTAGTAGATGATGCAGAGGAGGCCATTAGTCGCGAGCACACGTTATGGTTGGCTTCTCGCTCTGGGGTCACTTCGGTCAGGGGTTTAAGTAAACGGTGACTTGCCTGGGTGTTGTTTTGGACTGAGGCCACTGAAACCACGGACTGATCCTTTGGGCGGAGTTCCATTGCCCCCGGTCAGTTAATTGTCAGAAACCGCCGATGAGGGGGTTTCACGAAACTGTTCCAATCTTTTCACGAGACCTCCTTCCGGCCGAAGAAAAACGGCCGCGAACGACAAAATGACCCACTCCGCTCGTTCGGAGGGGTCATTTTTCTGTCTTAAAACGCCGTTTTGAGCCGAATTTCGGCACTCGCCCACGACCTCTAGGCCACGGGCTTCGTCCTCGTTGTTTTGAGGACCAGTCGGTGGCCTTGGTCGGGCTACGCCGCAAGCGGTGGCGCGTTGGGGAAAGCGTCGGTGCCAGTCTCCTCGCGGCCGCGGGTGAAATTGGGTAGCCGAAAGTTTAATTGCTGGGATTCTGTAAACTCTGTGTGATTAGGTTCACACGCCCGACAGCGCTTCAAAAAGGCCTTCCAGGCGTTATAGGAGCCACCGATAACGCCCGGTCGGGGCCGTTTGGAACGCTGCCGCTACGTCAGAGCCCGAAGGCTCCGCCGCTGACGAGGATCACGATGCCGAGGCCGATGAGAACGATGGGAAAGAGGATGTGCTCAAAGCGTTCGAGCACTTCCGCGATCGGGGGGCGGGTTGCGACGAACTTTGCCAGGGCCACCAGGACCGCAACGAGCGCGAGGAAGATAACGCAGTAGGCGACTACTGCGAGAGGTTCCACGCTGAGGAATACAGGGGTGTAGACGCCGATATTGTCGCCACCGTTGGCAAAGGTGACGCCTGCGACCGTCCCCACGCCGACCTTCTTGCCGGCAACCTTGGCCTCGTCATCGTCGTCATCGTCTCCGCGCCAGGCCTGCCATGCGGCCCAGAGGCCGAGGCCCAGAGGGATGAGACCAAAGTACGGGATGGCTGTCGAGGGCAGGAATGCTCCGGCGCCGACGGTCACCAGAACCGCGGCACCGAGGATGCCCGCGAATCCGAGGTACTGGCCGGCCATAATGCGGGCGGTAGTGCCGCGCTGGCCTGCCCCTCGTGCGAAGAAGAGGGAGAGCACGATGATGTCGTCGATGTTGGTAGCTGCGAACAGGCCTATCGCCTGCAAGATCGTGGTGAGGATCATGCGCCCTCCCCAGCTACATCGCATCCGGGAAGCGAGCAGGCGGGATCGATGCACGGGGCGTCTTCGTCTACTGCCAGGGTGGCATCGACCAGTGTCGTCAGCGCCTGTGCCAGGTGCGGATCGGCGATCTCATATCGTGTCCGACGACCCTCTGGCTCTGAGACGACGATCCCGCAATCGCGCAGGCATGCCAGGTGGTTGGACACGTTCGGGCGTGTCAGGTCGAGATCTCGAGCCAGTTCCGCCGGGTAAGCGGGATGGTCGAGCAGGGTCAAGATGATCCGGGATCGAGTGGGGTCGGCCAGTGCACGACCCAGGCGGTTCATCACGTCGAGACGCGAAGCGATAGTCAGCATGCACTGAACTATACAGCAAGCTCTGAACAGTTCAAGTCCCATGTAGTGGCGTAGCCGTGTGTGCTGCTCAGGAGACAGTGGAAGTGGCAGAGATTCCGGCAAAGTTGCGAAAACAGCGTCGCCCGCTCGAGATCCAAGTTGTGCGCGAATCGTTCTACCGATCAAATAATCCCGCTACGGCCTCTCGGTCCAGTTTGCTGCCTCGATTATCCTGTGTACCTCTTATGGCAAGTACGGAACGCTAGCGGACTTTGAGCTGAAGGTAGTCGTCTGGGTGAGCTGTGTCCTCAATGCTCAGATTGGTGGGCTGCTGGTCCGCAGGCATAAGGGACACCCAGGTCATCTGCTTAGTCTCGCCCGGCTTGAGCATTTCACCGCACGCTGGGTTTCCCGGGAGGCGCTCTAGGTAGCCTACGTTTCCCCAAGAAGAACCGTTCGCGAGAATGTTCGCGTCGAGCTCGAGTCCGCACGCTAAGTCGATTTCACGGGTTCCGTTATTGGTCACGTCCGCGGTGACCGAAACCTGCTTCCTGCCCTCGGAATCGGGCATTTCGACCTCAACGATCGTCGAGGGATCGGCCAAGTTTGTGACGCGAATGGTGAAATCGCCGACTGTGCCAGTGAAACGATCGCCGAGTTCAGTGCCAGACTCCTCGGGTGCTTCCCCTTGAGCTCCGGGTTCCTCTTCGGGTTGTTCTTTGCTCTCCTGGGCGCAAGCGGCGAGGCTTAGGGCGAAAGCGAAGGCAGCAGACAGGGTTAGTTTCTTTTCCCTTTTTTCTGATATTCACAACCAGACTCAGAGAATTAGTAAACGTGGAAAGTTGGGCCGCAGCGGGGGAGCGGCAACCTTCGCGGCCGGCCACTTGAGGGGCCAGTGAAGGAAAGATGACCGACGCTCGACGGCACCACTAGTGTCCGGTGGGGCTTTCGTGAACGTGCTGTTAGATGCGTTATGAATATCGCGATGAAGTTTCGCTGTTAAAGGTTCGTTGCCGCCGGCTACACATGTGGCTACAGTCGGCCTTGTCCAACTTAGTGGACGAGTCAACATTGTTCCCAAAGGAGATCCCATGAGCACACTCACTGGCACCTACAACCTAGACCCCGCCCACTCTTCGATCGGCTTCACCGTGCGCCACGCAATGGTGACGAAGGTCCGTGGCGAGTTCACTGATTACGAAGCGTCCATTACCGTGGCGGAGGACCCATCGGCAAGCACTGCTACCGGCACTGTGCGCACGGAGAGCATCGACACCCGCAACGAAGACCGCGACGCCCACGTCCGCGGCGAGGACTTCTTCGCAGTCGAGCAGTACCCGGAGATGACCTTCAACGCCACCAGCTTCGACGTCGACGCGAACGGTAACGGCACCGTCGCCGGTGACCTGACCATCAAGGGCACCACGAAGCCCGTCACGTTCGAGGTTGAAACGTTCGGTGTGGAAGAAGACCCGTTCGGCAACATCCGCATGGGCTTTGAGGCGCGCACCACGATCAACCGCAGTGAGTTTGGCATCGACTTCCAGGCTCCGTTGAACTCCGGCGGCATGATGCTGAGCGAGAAGGTCGGCATCGAAATCGAGGGTTCTGCGATCAAGCAGTAGCTTATCGACGAGCTTCCGCCCTCCGCCCGCCACTTTCGTGGCGGGCCTTTTGTGCGTGCCGGCAGGTTTCGCTCTTTCTGAAGATGACTCTTGACGGTCAGCGCCTGAGAAAGTACTTTCCAAACTAGAAAGTGATTCACGACCCCAGAGAGAGATGACCATGAACCCGTCAGCTTCTGAAGCGCGCGAGATGCTCGCTCGCGCAAATACCCTGTCCCGCAATGCCGCCCGATTCCCATTGAGCTGGATCGGCTACATCATGCTCTGTGCAGCCGGGCCGCTGTATCTCATCGCTTCCTACTTCAATGGCGGTGGCCCGCCACCACCGATCGTGTGGGCGGTGATTGGGGCATGGGCGTTCTTTGGGACGATGTCGTCCGCTATCTTTGGGGCTCTTTCGGGCCCGGCGCCGAAAGGCTTTGGCGCTCGGTGGGGTGTCATGATCGGACTGTGGGGAATCATGTGGGGGTTCAGCCTCTTGGGTCCGAGCATCACTTCCGGACAACTCGTCCTGCAAAGTTACGTTTACCTTGGTCTCGCCCTTGCGGGGCCGGTGTGGGATCTTTCCTCTCTGCGTGGGCAGAGGATGAAATAGGTCATGGCGCACCTGCGAAACGAGCTTGACCCGGTACTGGCGAATCCGCTGCGCTTTTCCTTGCTCGCTTCTCTTTCCAACGTCGTTGAGATGACGTTCAAGGATCTGCGCGACCATCTGGACACGACGGACTCCACCTTGTCGAAGCATGCGACTGCACTGGAAGACGCCGGGTATGTCCGAGCCAAGAAAGGTTTCGTCGGCAAGCTGCCGCAGACCCGGTTTGTCATCACCAAGGCCGGGCGGGAAGCGCTCAGCCATCACCTGGAAACCCTCAACCGCATCGCGCAGGACGGGTGATGCGGAAGCGGCCAGAAAAAGTCAGGGAAACACGCCGGGGTTCAGTAAAATCACAGAGTTCACGGTCTACTATCAGGTTATGAAGCAATGCACTGTCCTCGGCGGGCTGCTTTTCGGCGCCGTGAGCTTTCCCATAATCGCGGTTCTAGCTGCGCTTTCCGTGGCAGATCCGGACGGGGCCAATCAAGCTACTACCTCAGCGATCATCGCGCTAGGCAACACTGTAGCGACGCTGTGGATCATCGGCTTGACGTACTACCTCGTCAATCGGCCGGAGATCTCACAGGGCAAGGGCGCGGCTATGCAGACCGCTGTCACCGGGGCAATTCTGCTTGTGCTCGGCTTCGGCTCGACCGCGTTCTACGCCTGGGAGGAAGTAGCCGCAGGTACGGAACTGCCGACGATCAATCTGCTGGTCTTTCTCATTCCTGTCGGGTTGTTCGTCGTTACAGTCGCGCTATTCATGGCGATGCTGCAAGGCCCTGGAACTCCCACTGGCAATCCCAGGGTGCAGGTCGCACACGCGCACTAGAAACCAGTTCGAACTAAGGGGCTTTCGGTGAAAAAATCGGTGAACTGGCAAACCCTCACGCCGCCGGGGGCCAAAGACGCGCTCGTTGCGGCGTTAGCTATTGTCTCGATGTACGCGCTGCTCATCGGTCAGGCTGTCGGGCTGTGGAAACTAGACGTCGACAGAAGTGTCCTCATCGTTGCTATGCCGTTCATGATGGTGATAGCGCTTGGTCTTCCCGCCTGGTTGTTACTGCGCTACTTGCGCAACCGCGGGATCGAAGCGGGGTTTCTCCCACTGGGCAAGCGCGGTTGGCACCTCCTTTGGCAGGTGCCGGCCATCATCATCAGCGCCGGCATTGTGACTTCGATCTTGGGGCCGCTCCTTGGGCTGAACAATGCAGAGGACACGTCGGTCTTGGAAGAAGTGGGTGTCGGGCGTGCTCTTCCCATCATTGTCACTTTGGCGGCCTACTTGCTCGTAGGGCCGTTCCTGGAAGAGCTGATCTTTCGCCGGGTTCTCATGGGGTACTTCGATACGCTCATGCCTGCCGCGCTGAGCGTGATCCTCAGTTCGGTGATCTTCGGGATCGCCCACGTAAGCCCACCGGCAATTCTGTACACGACCTTCTTTGGTCTCGGGTGCGCCCTTGTCACCCGCTGGCACGGCACCTTATGGGCTGACTTGATCGCGCACGTTGCAAATAATGCGTTGATCCAGCTCACCACGCTGGCTGTGCTCCTAGGGCGAGTGGGGCCAGCGGTGCCAGAACGGCGTAGCTAAATGGAATCTTCTTTGTAAAAGCTTGCCTCAATCTAAGATTGAGAACTACCCGTCCCGCGGAGCTGTAAGAACACCGAATGACACGAAGAGGAAGCACCATGTTCACATCACGCGCACTGAAAACGATTGGGGCGTCCGTCGCTGCGTCCACGCTGCTGCTGGTGGCCGGGTGTAGCTCGGACGAGCAGGGCAATGCAGAAGCGCCGACCACGGAAGCCCAGGGGGAGACTTCTGAAGCTGCCCCGTTCGAGGAAACGACGACTGAGACGTCTGAGTCGGCCGAGGTGGAGGATTTTTCTCAGTTGCTCGATGGCATCACGTACAAGGGTGAGCAGGTGGTCGCGCAATCACCGGAGCAGATCGAGAAGTTGCTCCAGGTGATGAAGGAGATGCAAGCGGCGGATGTGTTCGAGTTCGATCCCCCTGAGTGCGGCGAGGAGTTCCAGAGGAACCAAGACGACTTCAACGATGAAGACGTTTCGCCGGAGACCTTCACTGCGGGTGACGTTCAAACCGACGGTTTCGCAGTGGTTGCCTATGACCTAAGCGTGACCAAGGACCCGGAGCGCGATCGAACGACCCTGGACTTGGGGACGTGCGGGAACTACTCGTTCACCTCGCCCGCCGGCGCAATGAGCGTCGCGGTTGAGGAGCTGCCCTTCACGGCAGATGCCGATGGGGGCTACGCCGTCATCCAGCGGACCGACTCCGAGATGGAGCAGATGTCCACTTACAACACTGTGGCCGAGAAAAACGGCACGCTCGTCAGCTTGAGTCTCAATGATCCGAGCGAGGAAAACATCAAGGCGGCCGAGGAAACACTGGGCATGATCCTCGACCGCCTGTAGGCGGGATTTAGGAGTCCAGCAGCTCCAGCACGGCCTCGCCGACACCGGCTGCGCTCATCGGGTTCTGCCCGGTGACCAGCTTGCCGTCCACGACGACATGCTTCGTCATGGGCAGCTTAGCGGTGGTGTACTCGCCGGCTTGCTCCTTCAGCTTCTCCTCGAGGCTGAAAGGGACTTCGGCTGTGCGCTGAGCCAGTTTCTCCTCGGCCCAGGAGTAGCCGGTGACGTTACGGCCGTCGAGAAGCGAAGAACCGTCTGCGAGGGTGACGTCGAGCAAACCGACCGGACCGTGGCAGACAGCCGACACAATCTTGTCGGCGTCGGCGAAGTGGGCCACAGCGGCGGTGACTTCCTCGTTAGTGAAGTCGAACATCGTGCCGTGGCCGCCGATCAAGTAGATCCCGTTATAGGAGTCGAGGTCGACGTCGGTGATGGCGGGGGTGTCGTCGAGAAGCGCCATGAACTCCGGGTCCTTGTAACGCTTGTTCGTGCCGCCCATCTGGATCACCGGGGTTTTCAGGCTCACCGGGTCAATGGGGACAGCGCCGCCATCGACGCTGGCAAGGTCGACCTCGTGGCCGGCCTTGGTCATGACGTCGTAAAAGTGCGTGAATTCGCCGAGCCACATTCCGGTGTGAATACCGGAGCTCTGGTAGCGGTGGACGCTGGTCGACAGTGCGAGAAACTTCATTCTATTGTCCTTGTGCTTCGAAGTAGCCGGGCGCGTTGAGGGTGGTTGCCTGGCCGGTGCGCAGGTAATCCACCACGAGGCGATCAACAACGGGGTTGCCGAACGCTACGTGGCCATGGCCCGGGCCGTGCACAGTCACCAACTGCGTGCCCATCGTGGAGTGCAGGGTGCCGCGGCCAGCGTACACAGTCTGCGGATCGCGCGTGGCGTTGATCTGCAGGGGACGCACGGCCAGCTTGGAACCGTCGAGATGCGGGCGTCCAACGACCGGTGCAGCCCCGTTGCACATCAATCCGCTCTTGTACATGGCGTTGATGGCGGTGAAGATGTCCCCGGAGATGTAATTGGTGTACAAAGCCTGCGGGATGAGCGAGTAGTCAGGCGGGGTGATGTTCTCGTTGCAGGTCTGCACAGAGAGCAACTGCTGGGTGTGCATTTGTGACAGCTTGAGCTCTTCAGCGACTGCTGGCGGAGGAACCTCACCGACCTGGCCAGCCGTGCCGTTGGTCATGGTGGCCAGCAGGTGCCACTGGCTCGGCTGCGGGATGAGCAGGCGGGTCATGAGCAGCAACTGGGAGTTGGCCTGGTTCGCGCCGGGGTTGAGAATCATGTTGACCACGTTCTCGCCCTCCACGCGGGCCTTGCCGGTGGCGGTCAAAAGGTCTGCGCCAGCTTGGCCGGAGCTTGCAAGCCCCGGAGGCAGGTCACCCACGCGCGCCGGCGGGGGAACGAGCGTCGGGTTCGTGCCGGTCTCGGCGACGATCTGGCGGGACCAGTACTGGTAGGCCTTGAGCGGGGTATCACCCATCTTGTACTTGTCGTCGTTCATAGACAGCCAGGTGAAGTACTCGTGCAACACCGTCTCGTAGCCTCCCTGCTGGGACGCCAGGACGTCGTTCCACGCCATGTTCGGATCCATTGCGGAATCCAGGACGACCTTGTCAGTGTTGGCCGGGTACATCGTGGCGTACACAGACCCGAGGAACGTACCGTATGACAAGCCCATGATGGAGATCCTGTCGTACCCCAGAGCCTGGCGGACCATGTTCCAGTCGCGCGCGTTGTTGTCCGTGGTGATGGACTCCGGGTAACCGGGGCCGCCGGTCTGGCAGCTGCGGCGGACGTATCCGCCCATGTTGGTCACGGAGTCGACCGTGTCGCGCACCACCGCCAGCGGATCTTGTCCGGTCGCCGGGTCTTGGCATTCTAGGGGAGTGGAGTGCGCCAAGCCGCGTGGCTGCACGGCGACCAAGTCCCACTCGTTGCGGATCTCTTGCGGCCAGTTGTACCCGACGTTCTTCGACCCGAAGTAGGTGTAGGCATCGCCGCCAGGGCCGCCCGAGTTACCAAAGAGTACACCGCGCTTCTCTGCTGGCTGCTGCGCCTTGATCTGCAGGAAGCCGAGCGAGATCGTGCGGCCGTCCGGCTGGTCGTAGCGCATCGGAACATCAATCCGGCCGCACTGAGCGCCGGCGACGTCAACGGTGGCGGGGCAGTCTTCCCACGTAATCTTCGGTGCGGGCTGAGCTCCGGCCGCCGGAATGACGGCCATCGTTGCGGCTGCGGCAACTGTCGCAACGACAGTTGCCGCCCGCTTCAAGGAAAATACGGTGAACACTGCGATACCTCCCAGGTAAGAAGAATCCTTTTCAAAACTATGTCGCCCATAATAAATCTTGCGCGCGAGAAAAGCGCGGCACGGGAAATGACAGCAGATCGGCCCGCACCTTCCACTCGGAGGGTGCGGGCCGATTTGTGTTCTGGCTGCGGTTGCAGCCGGTAATTAATCCACCACGAACACGATCAAGTCGCGCGGGCCGTGAACGCCTTCCACACGCACGAGCTCAATGTCGGACGTTGCCGACGGACCAGAGATGAGCGTGGCCGGTTTGTACGGGTCGATCTTGCCGAACATCTCGGGCACGCCGTAGACCACGGTGTCCATGGGCACGATGCACAAGTGGCGGTCGGGCACCAGGGACAGGGAGCGACGGCCGCAGACGGCGGGGCCGTCCTCTAGAACGTCGGACTGCAGCACGATCGTGCCGGTCTGTGCAGCGGACACGACAGAGCTGGTGACCACCGCATCAGCGTCCCCAAGGGTGCGCGGGTCCACAGAAGACTCGTCCGGGGCAGCAGTGCCGGAGAAACCGTCGAAAAGCGACTTCTCCAGGCCCGGCGCGTAGCGCACGTCGTCGCACTCGCGGTCGTGGAGTACCTCGACGATCTTGCCCGGCAGCTCGTCCGCGGAGCACTGGATCACATCGGCCTTGTAGTCCACGAGCCTGTCGACGAGGATTTCACGCAGCTCGTCGCGGCCCAGCGACGACTCAGTGCGGTACTCGTGGGAGTGCTCGACGCTCGCAGGCGCGTCTGCGAGCTTCTGCGCGTCGCGGATGCGGGAGAGAATTTCCTCTTTAGCGCTCGTCATTGCGGGCCTCCCCTTGGTTGGTCGAGGCGTTGTCCTCGATGGTGTCAGCTGCGACGGTGTCAGAATTCGGGTCAGTGTTGCGGGTAGCACCCTGTGCGCGGGCATCCGCGAGCAACTGCTGCGCCTCATCCGACTCGAACCACTCACGGAAGGACTTCTTCGGCGGCACTGCGGTGTCGCGGTAGTCGGACCAGCCAGACATGAACAGCGGCAGCGAATCAATCACGCCGTTGAAACCGCCGAGGATGCGGCCGGCAGCAGCCATGCGCACCGCCTGGTTCCACAGGTTCTGGTTGCCCATGACAAAGCCAATGGAGGAGAACATCGAACCCTCGAGTGCCGGACGGTGGTTCTTCACCTTCTGGTGGCGCATCTCCAGCAGCACATCGGTGATCGGGATCTTAACGGGGCAGACCTCGTCGCAGCGGCCGCACAGCGAGGACGCGTATGGCAGCGACGCGGTGACGTCATCCGTCGAATCCATGCCCGCTAGCTGCGGGGTGAGGATTGCGCCGATCGGGCCGGGGTAGACCGAACCGTAGGAGTGGCCGCCAGCGCGCTCGTAGACCGGGCACACGTTCAGGCATGCAGAGCAGCGGATGCACTTGAGAGCCTCACGGCCGATCTCGTTGGACAGCGCGGCAGTGCGGCCGTTGTCCATGAGGACGATGTGGAACTCCTGCGGGCCATCTTCCGCGGTCACGCCCGACCAAATCGAGGTGTACGGGTTCATGCGCTCACCAGTCGAGGAGCGGGGGAGCAGCTGCATGAACACGCCGAGGTCGTCGAAGGAAGGCAGGAGCTTTTCGACGCCCATCACCGTGATCAGAGTCTCCGGCAGGGTCACGCACATGCGGCCGTTGCCTTCAGACTCCACGATAGAGACCGAACCGGTCTCGGCGATGCCGAAGTTGCAGCCGGAGATAGCCACCTTGGCCTTCATGAACTGGTCGCGCAGGAAGGAACGCGCAGCGTCCGCCAGCTCCGAAGGGTCCTCAGTGAGGTCCTGGCGCGCGCCAGGCATCTTCTCGGTGAAGATGTCACGGATCTCTGCGCGGTTGCGGTGGATGGCCGGCACAACGATGTGGGAGGGGAAGTCCTCGCCCAGCTGGACGATGAGCTCCGCCAAGTCGGTCTCCTGAACGTGGATGCCGTCTTCGGCGAGGACCTCATTCAGCGCGATCTCTGCAGTCGCCATGGACTTGACCTTGACCACTTCAGTCTCACCGGTGGCTTTGACCAGGTCGGCGACAATCTGGTTAGCCTCGCGGGCGTCGCGCGCCCAGTGGACGTGGCCGCCGCGGGCGGTGACGTTCTCCTCGAACTGCTCGAGCAGCTCCGGCAGGCGAGCCAACGTGTCGCGCTTGATGGTCGAGCCTGCCTCACGCAGCTGCTGCCAGTCATCCAGCTCGTCGACAACGCCCTGGCGCTTGAGACGGATCTGAGTAGTCGCGTGGTGCAGATTCCGGCGCTGCGTAGAGTTGTTCAGCTCGTGCTTCGCGTTCTTCTGGAACTTCTCGTACTCGCGGAAGTGACCCGGCTCATGCGGGGCATGCGGCGGGGTAGTGGGGGTGCCGAGTGAGACCTTCACAGCATCTTCTCCTTCGAGTATGCAGCCGACGTCGGCGTCCACGGGTGCTCGCGGGTGGACGCGAGAATCTCCGCAATGTGGATCGCGCGGATGCCGGAGTGCTGGCGGGACATAGCCCCGCCGATGTTCATCAGGCAGGACGAGTCGCCAGCGGTGACGTACTCGGCCTCCGTGTCCTTAATGTGGCGTACCTTGTCGCTGACCATCGCCGCCGAAACGTCGGCGTTCTTCACCGCGAAGGTGCCACCGAAACCGCAGCACTCTTCAACGTTGTCCAGCTCGACGAAGTCGATGCCCTCGACGTTCTTCAGCAGATCCGTCGGGCGGCTGCCGACCTTGATCATGCGGCGGGAGTGGCAGGTGGAGTGGTAGGTCACGCGGTGGGGGAAGAACGCTCCCACATCGGTGGTGCCCATGACATCCACGATGAACTCGGACAGGTCAAGGGTCTTGTTAGCGGCGCGCGTTGCACCGTCGACAAGCCCCTTGGAACCGTAACGGTCAGCGATGCGCACGTGCTGCTCGCGGACGGCACCAGTGCAGGAGCCGGACGGGGTGACAACGTAATCGATCGAATCGTCCGCGAACGCGTCAACGTAGTTCTCAATAATGGGCACCACTTCCTTCTGGTACCCGGTATTGATGTGCATCTGTCCGCAGCAGGTCTGCTCTTTCGGGAAGACGACTTCGCATCCGAGGCGGGACAAAACCAAGGCAGACGCCTTGTGGGCATCGGGGAACAGGGCGTCCCCGATGCAGGTGGAAAATAGGGCTACACGCACTGGTGGCTCCTTTCTGGGTGGGTTGCCGGCCAGTCAGCGTAGAGGTTACTCCCCTTTAGCCCACAGCGGGCGCTAGGGCACTGAGCACGTTCGTCTGCAGGAAGACCATGGTGCACACAGCCAGCAAGAAGACGAAGGACCAGCCGACGACTTTCTTGAAAAGCTCCGACTCTTTGCCCTCCATGTTCACCGCCGTGGCGGCGATGGCGAGGGACTGCGGGGAGATCATCTTGCCCACGACACCACCGGTGGTGTTGGCCGCCAGCATGAGATCCGGGTTGAGGTCCAGGCGCTCGGCGGCCGTGACCTGAAGGTTGGCGAACAGCGCGTTCGCGGACGTGTCCGAGCCGGTGACCGCCACGCCGATCCACCCCAGCATCGGAGCGAGAAAGGCAAACGCGGGGCCGAGGCCTGCGAACCAATAACCAATGGTCACCGTCTGGCCGGAGTAGTTCATCACGTACGCCAGCGCGAGAACCACCACGATGGTCAGCGCGGACCAGCGCATGCGGTAGGCCGTGTCCACGAATTCTTTGCCCACCTGGGCCCAGTTGAGCTGGTAGCGGCCGTTCTCGTCGAAGATGATGTAGACCAACGCGACGATGAGCCCGGAGATGACCAGCAGGGTGCCCGGGTTGTGCAGGTAGGCGAAGGTGTAGTCGGTCTTGACGTCGGTGCCGGTAGAGCTGAGGATGCGGCCTGTCTCAATCCCCGGCCACGGAATGGCCAGTTTGAACGACTTCAGCCATTCAGGGATCGTCGTGCCCAAGTTGGCAATGCCGAAGATGAACACCACGACGGCATAGGGCATCAGTGCCATCCAGACGCGGTTGCCGGGAAGGCTCTCATCTGCTGCTTCAGCGCGCGTCTTGATCGCGGTGGAACCAGCTACCTCGGTCTCGGCATCGTCGCCGTGGGTTCCTGTCCCCGCGTTCGGTGCTACGTCTGCGTCCGGCTGGTCAAGGCCAAGGCGCTCACGCAGCTCCGGCACACCGACCGGTTTCCAGAACTGCAGCAGAACAAACGCCGCGCCAAGGGCGACGATGCAGGCGATGACGTCGGTGAGCTGGTAAGCGAAGTAGTTGGAGGTCCACCACTGTGCAATACCGAAGGACAGGCCGATGGTGACGGCGGCGGGGATGGTCTCGCGGACGCCGCGTCCGCCGTCTACCAGGAAGGCAATGATGAACGGCACGAAGAACGCCAGGAACGGGGTTTGGTGGCCGACAATCGCAGCGATGTTCTCTGTCTGCTCGAGGGTGCGGCCACCGACCTCACCGGCAGTGGTGATCGGGATGGACACCGCGCCGAACGCAACGGGGGCGGTGTTGGCGATCAGCACAATCGATGCCGCCTTCAGCGGGGGGATGCCGAGGGCGAGAATCATCGTCGCGGTAATGGCCACCGGTGCGCCGAATCCTGCGAGCGCTTCAAGCAGGCCACCGAAACAAAAGGCGATGAGCATCGTCTGGATGCGCACATCTCCGTTGCCCATTTTGTCGAACACCCTGCGAAGGTCTTCGAACCGGCCGGCTGCCACGGTGATCTGGTAGAACCAGATCGCGGTGAGGATCACCCAGACAATAGGGAAGAGTCCGTAGAGCCCGCCGCGGAACGCGGACGATACTGCCATGCCGACCGGCATATTGAAGCCGAGCACAGCAACAAGCAGCGCCACGCCCAGCGCAACCAGACCGGACGTGTGAGCGCGCGCTTTGAAACCCAGCAGCATGACGAAGAACGCCAACAGCGGCAAGACCGACACAAGTGCGGATAGTCCTACGCTTCCCGCTACTGCGTCGGTGTGAATCTGAAAGGTCCCCATTGACCATCTCCTCTGCGAATACTTTGCACGGGCAAAAATAATGCAGTCAAAGTATTCCAGTAGCCGCGTGTGTCCGGAGGAAAACGGAGATTTTCACCCAGTTTCATTAAAGGATGAGCAGCGCACCTGCCAGTTCTGCCGGTGTCCGGCCCCTGATCTAGACTTGCTGCCCATGACCCCTGCTGACCTCGCCGCGACTGTCCGCGCCATTACTACCGAAACGCTCGATGCCCACGGGCTTGATTCCTCCGTCGTCCCGGAGACGGTCACCGTCGAGAGGCCCCGCAACCCGGAGCACGGCGATTACGCCACCAATGTCGCACTTCAGGTGGCCAAGAAAGCAGGGACGAACCCGCGGGAGCTCGCCGGCTGGCTTATCGACGCTCTTGTCGCCCTCCCCGAGATCGATTCCGCAGATGTTGCCGGCCCCGGCTTCATTAATCTGCGCCTTGGGGCTGCTGCCACCGGTGGCATTGTGGCCGACATCCTGGCGAAGGGGGAGGCCTACGGCAGCTCGGACATCTACGACGGGGAGAAAATCAACCTGGAGTTCGTCTCCGCCAACCCGACTGGCCCGATCCACCTGGGCGGCACCCGATGGGCAGCCGTCGGTGACTCGTTGGGCCGTGTGCTGGAATTCTCCGGCGCGGAGGTGACCCGCGAGTACTACTTCAACGACCACGGCGGCCAGATCGACCGCTTTGCCCGCTCCCTGGTAGCTGCAGCCAAGAATGAGCCGACCCCCGAGGACGGTTATGGCGGGGAGTACATCGCCGACATTGCCAGCGCGGTTGTCGCGGAGAACCCGGGCATCCTGGAGGGCGATGCAGCGGTAGTGCAAGAAGCTTTTCGGCGCGAGGGCGTCGAGAAGATGTTCGCGCAGATCAAACAGTCCCAGCACGACTTCGGCACCGACTTCGATGTCTTCTTCCACGAGAACTCCCTGTTCGAGTCCGGAGCTGTGGACCGTGCGATCCAGACGCTGAAGGACAACGGCAACCTCTATGAAAACGATGGAGCGTGGTGGCTGCGCTCGACCGACTTCGGCGATGACAAAGACCGCGTCGTGCTCAAGTCCGACGGTGATGCCGCATACATAGCTGGCGACATCGCGTATGTAGCAGACAAGTTCGACCGCGGACACACTCTGGCCATCTACATGCTGGGTGCGGACCACCACGGTTACATCGCCCGCCTGCGCGCAGCAGCCCAGGCGCTGGGCTACAACCCGGAGTCAGTCGAGGTCCTCATCGGCCAAATGGTCAACCTGGTCCGCGACGGCCAACCGGTGAAGATGTCCAAGCGCGCCGGGACCGTGATCACCCTCGACGACTTGGTGGATGTCATTGGCGTGGATGCCGCGCGTTATTCGATGGTGCGCTCCTCGGTCGACTCCACTCTGGACATCGACCTGGACCTGTGGGAGAAGCAGTCCAATGACAACCCCGTTTACTACGTGCAGTACGGCCACACGCGCCTGGCGTCGATCGCACGTAAGGCTGCCGAGGCCGGTGTCGTCCTCGCAAGCTCGGACGACAATGAAGAGGTTGATCTGTCCTTGCTCACCCACGAGAAGGAAGGCGACCTGATTCGTACGCTGGGCGAGTTCCCTGCCGTCGTCAAGGCAGCGGCTGAGCTGCGCGAACCGCACCGTATCGCACGCTACGCCGAGGAACTGGCCAGCGTCTTCCACAAGTTCTATGACGCCTGCCAGATCCTGCCCAAGGCAGGGGAGGACCCGCAGCCGATTCACGCCGCACGTCTCACGCTCGCCTCGGCCTCGCGCCAGGTGCTGGCCAATGCTCTGCGCCTGCTCGGCGTGACCGCTCCGGAGAGGATGTAGACCGATGCTCGATCCCGTTCTGAACACTGCCAATTTGTCGCGCGATGACCTGTTGCGCATGCGCCACAATGAGGCCGGGTGCTTCAACGACCTGCCCGCCCACGTGTGGCCACGAGGCGCGCAGCGGCTTGATAACGGTACAGTCACCGTCGCCGGCGTGCCGCTGCCGGACATTGCGGCTGAGTACGGCACCCCTGTGATGGTTGTCGACGAGGATGATTTCCGGTCCCGCTGCCGCGACATGGTTCGCGCTTACGGCAAAGCGGAAAACGTGCACTACGCCTCCAAGGCATTCCTGACCACTCACATTGCCCGCTGGGTCAACGAGGAGGGACTGTCGCTCGACGTAGCGAGCGAGAACGAGCTCCTCATCGCCCTGCACGCGGGATTCCCGGCAGAGCGCATCACCGTGCACGGCAACAACAAACCCGATTCGTTCCTGCGCCGCTGTGTGCGCGAAGGCGTCGGCGAAGTGGTCATCGACTCCCACCAGGAGCTCGAGGAGCTTGAGCGCATCGCCGGTGAGGAAGGCACGGTGCAGGACGTGTTCATCCGCGTCAAACCCGGTGTGGAGGCGCATACGCACGAGTTCATCGCCACCAGCCACGAAGACCAGAAGTTCGGTTTGTCGCTGGTATCTGGCTCCGCCTACCGCGCCGCCGTGGCCGCCCGTGAGGCTGGCAACGTCCGGCTGACCGGTCTGCACTGCCACGTCGGTTCCCAGGTGTTTGACGCAGAGGGCTTCAAGCTCGCCGCCGCGCGTGTACTGGGGCTATACGCGCAGATCTACCGCGAGCTGGGCCTGGAGCTCGGCTACCTCGACCTCGGCGGCGGGTACGGCATCGCCTACACCAACGAGGAGCAGCCGCTCGCCGTCGATGATGTGGCGAAAGACTTGCTCAAAGCCGTAGCCGAGAAGGCGGACGAGCTTGGCATCACCCCGCCGGAGGTCATTGTGGAGCCGGGCCGCGCCATTGCCGGCCCCGCTGCTGTGACTGTGTACTCGGTGGGCACGGTCAAGGACGTGCACGTGACTGATGAGGCCACGCGCCGCTACATCGCCGTCGACGGCGGCATGAGCGACAACATCCGCACCGCCCTGTACGGCGCGGATTATGACGCACGCGTGGTCAACCGCCTCACTGGCGGCACTCCGCAGGCCACCCGCATGGTCGGCGCCCACTGCGAGTCCGGCGACATCCTCATCAACAACGCCTTGTGGCCGGACGATATCGCCCGCGGTGACCTCATCGCACTCGCCGCGACGGGTGCCTACTGCTATTCCATGGCATCGAACTACAACTGCTTCGGCCGGCCGGCCGTCGTCAGCGTCAAAGATGGCGTAGTCACTCCGATGGTGCGTAGGGAGACGGTAGAGGACATCCTCGCTCGAGAGGTTTTGTAGACTCGAGAACCATGACTGCACAGACCACTCACAGCGCTGAGGGACACAACGGTAATTACCCGGGCAAGGGCATCGGCCAGCCGGTCGGTGTCGCTGTTCTGGGAATGGGCACGGTGGGCACTGAGGTGCTTCGCCTGATTAGCGAGTTCTCCTCCAATCTGGAGCAGCGCATCGGTGGCCCCATTGATGTCCGTGGTGTCGCAGTGTCTGACTTGGGCAAGCGCCGCGAGGTGCTCGACCTCTTCCCGGATATCACGCTCACTGATAATGCGCTGGAGCTGATTGACCGCGACGACGTCGATGTCGTGGTTGAGGTCATCGGCGGCATCGAGTACCCGCGACAGCTGGTGCTCGCCGCGCTCAAGGCCGGCAAGTCCGTGGTCACGGCGAACAAGGCGCTCATCGCGGCGCACGCCGACGAGCTTTCCGACGCCGCTAATGAGGCCGGCGTCGACCTTTACTACGAAGCAGCCGTCGCTGCCGCTATCCCCGTCGTGGGCATGCTGCGCCGCTCGCTTGCCGGCGACCAGATCCAGCGCATCTCCGGCATTGTCAACGGCACGACCAACTACGTCCTCGACGCGATGGCGTCGACCGGTATGAGCTACGACGAGGCGCTGGCGGAAGCCACCCGCCTGGGGTACGCCGAGGCGGACCCGACCGCCGACGTCGAAGGCCACGATGCCGCCTCCAAGGCCGCCATCTTGGCATCGATGGGCTTCCACTCCCGCGTGACCTACGACGACGTGCACGCGGAGGGCATCACCAACATCACTGCCGAGGACATCGAAGCAGCTAAGGACGCCGGCTTCACAATCAAACTGCTGGCGATCTGCGAGCGGCTTTTCGACGATGCCGGCAACACCACCTCCGTCGCCGCCCGCGTCCACCCGACGCTGGTGCCGAACGAGCACCCACTGGCGAGCGTCGACAAGTCCTACAACGCTGTCTTCGTTGAGGCCGAAGCCGCTGGCCGTCTCATGTTCTACGGTAACGGCGCGGGTGGCGCGCCCACCGCGTCCGCTGTGCTCGGTGACCTTGTCGGCGCTGCCCGCAACAAGATTCACGGCGGCCGTGCCCCGGCGGACAACCCCTACGCGCACTACCCGGTGGCAGACTTCGGCGATGTGCCGACGCGCTACCACATCGACATGTCGGTCGTGGACCGCACAGGTGTCCTTGCGGATATTTCTCGCCGCTTCGCTGATGCAGGCATTTCCATTTCGGCTGTTCGTCAGGAAGAGCACGGTGATGCGTCGCGTCTGATCGTCGTCACGCACATGTCGATTGAGCGCAAGCTTGCGGCGATCGTCGAAGAACTGGCCACGCTTGACGACGTCAAGGTTGTCAACTCCGTCATCCGCCTCGACGCCGACGCTGCCGAGTAGTCATGAGCACCGATCTTGAGGTGGGCTTGCGTGCTCGCGTGACCGTGCCCGGTAGCTCGGCAAACCTGGGTCCCGGCTTTGACACTCTCGGGTTGGCTTTGGGGATCTACGACACCGTCGAGGTGGAAGTAACCTTTTCCGGTCTTGAGGTGGAGATCTTCGGCGAAGGCGCAGACGACTTGCCCCGCGATAACTCCCACCTGGTAGTCAAGGCGATTCGCCAGGGGTTGAAGGCCGCTGATGTCGACGCGCCCGGGTTGAAGGTGACCTGCACGAACAATATTCCGCAGTCGCGCGGGCTTGGTTCGTCTGCCTCGGCGGCTGTGGCTGGTGTGGTTGCCGCCAATACTCTCGCCGGCGACGTGCTGGACACCGAGGAAATCGTCCAGATCAGCTCCTCGTTTGAGGGGCACCCGGATAACGCCGCGGCCAGTGTGTTGGGCCAGGCCGTGGTGAGCTGGACCGACATCCCTGTCGATGGTGTATCGCATCCCGTCTACCGCGCCGTTCAGCTTCCAGTCCACCCTGACATCAAGGCGACTGCGCTGGTCCCGAGCTTCCACGCGTCCACCAACGCGGTGCGCAAAGTGCTCCCGTCGCATGTCACCCATACGGATGCGCGGTTCAACGTTTCCCGTACCGCCGTGATGACGGTGGCGGTCCAGCACCACCCGGAGCTGCTGTGGGAAGGCACCCGCGACCGCCTCCACCAGCCCTACCGCGCCGACGTTCTGCCGGTCACGGCTGAGTGGGTCAACCGTCTGCGCAACCGCGGTTACGCCGCGTACCTGTCCGGCGCCGGTCCGACCGCTATGGTGCTCCACCGCGACCCGATCGACCCGAAAATTATCGAGTCCGCGAAGTCGGACGGTTTGCGCGTCCTCGACCTCGAGATCGCCGGGCCGGTCACGGCCGAGTTCTCCCGAGCGTAGGCGCGCAGGGCCGCGTGGGCCCGCAGGGTCCGCGTAGGCTGCGGAAAAGTTGACATCCGCGATCCGGCCTAAACGGCCAACAACTCTCTGACCTGCGTGGACAGTTCTAGGCGGAAATTCGGTTTGTCAACTTTTCCGCACCGGCTGCGCGCACCGGCCGCACGGGCTTCGTGCACGGATCGAAAAACCCGGGAATGCCAAAGGGCCGAGGGCATCACGCCCTTGGCCCTTTACTCATGCCCGACCCATGAACGGGGGCGAGCAGCTTTAGTGCTCAGCCACGTACTTGACCGGCTCCGGCAGGCCGCGGTCCTCGCGGACGCGACGGGAGATGGACTCGAGGGAAACGAGCGCATCGACGACCAGTTCTGGGGTGACCGGGAATGGCATGTTGTGGATGGTCTCGTCCTCGGCGGTGGCGGCCTTGGCCACTGCCTCGAGCTCTTCGGTGTCGTCGGGGGAGAGGCCGACTTCGGTCAGGGAGTTCGGCAGGCCCACCTTGGTGGTGAAGGCGATGAAGTCCTCGATCTCCTCGGCATCAGCGCCCTCCATGATGAGCTGGGCGCAGGTGCCCACGTTGACCTTCTGGCCGTGGGTGAGACCGTGGGTCTGATCGGCCGCGGTCAGGCCGTCGTGGATGGCGTGCGCTGCGGCGAGACCGCCGGACTCGAAGCCCAGGCCGGAGAGCAGGGTGTTGGCTTCGACGACTGCGTCGAGGGCGGGGGTGACCACGCCAGCTTTGACGGAGTCGATTGCTGCGAAAGAGTGCTCCCAGAGAATGTCCCAGCACAGTTTTGCCAATGCGCCACCAGCGCGGGTCGGGTGGCCGCCGTTCATGGTGGTGCCGTTGCCGCGGGCGGCGGCGCGGGCCTCGACCCAGGTGGCCAGTGCGTCGCCGATGCCGGCGATGAGGAATTCCACGGGTGCGCCAGCAACGATCTGGGTATCGATGAGAACGAGGTCCGGGTTCTTCGGGTAGAAGCGGTACTCGTCGAAGGCGCCGTCCTCGGTGTAGATCACGGCCAGTGTCGAGGTCGGTGCGTCGGAAGATGCGGCGGTGGGAACGGATGCCCACTTGATGTCGGCCAGGTAGCCGGCGGCCTTCGCGGCGTCGATAGCGGAACCGCCGCCGACACCGACGATGATGTCGTGATTGTTCTCTTTGATCTTTTCGGTCAGTTCGTCGACCGCCTTGGCGGTGGCGAAACGCTTGAACCCGACGCGGGTCAGCGGCAGGTCTGCTTCTTTGAAGCCGTCGGTGAGCTGCTTTTCGACGATGCCCCACACCGTGTCGTCAGAGACGAGCAGCGGGTTATCGCCGAGCTTTTTCAGGTGGGTGCCCAGTTCGTGGATGGCACCTTTACCTTGGATGTAGCGGGATGGGCTGGAGAAAATATCCGGTGTAGTAGCCATGCCTCCACGCTACGCCGGCTTATAAGGTTGTGTTTTCGGATTGTTCAGAACTTGCCGCACTGCGGGTTCCCGGCCCAGGTAGAGCGATAATGTCGAATTCGTCACGTGAGAGGTGGCCGCGTAGATCCACCTTGTCGAATTTGCCCACCGAGGTCTTGTCGATGGAGCCCACGAACGTCCAGTACTCCGGCGCCATCCACGTCGGCAGCTCTTGGTGGAGTTCCTTGCGAAGCTTCTTGGCCAAGTCGACGGACGGGGTCACGTCGGCGTGCAGGACTGTCACTGCCAAGGGGCGCTCGCCCCATTTCTTGTCGGGGTAGCCGATGACGGCGCATTCGACGACTTCGTCGGCCTCCATGATGAGGTTTTCCAACTGGGCGGAGTAGATCCACTCGCCACCGGAGCGGATGACGTCGCGGGAGCGGTCATAGAGCGTCATGAATCCGTCGGAAGTCACCGTGCCCACGTCGCCGGTGCGCATCCAGCCGTCTGCGGTGAAGTGCTCCTCCTCGTCGTTGGCGTCTTTACCGCGGAAGGACTGTGCCCGCTCAAGCGCCTCCGGGTTGGCGGGCTGGTAGTAGGAGGCGGCGACCATGTTGCCGCGGACCTGGATTTCACCGTTGTTGCGGTCGGTGCGGGAAACGATCTTTCCTTCGTTGACCACTCGGTATTCCAGCCAGGGGGCGAAGCGGCCCTGGGAAATGCGGTAGGCCCAGCGGCGCTCGCCACCGACACCTGACGGTGGGCGGGCTACCGTGCCCACAGTGGAGGTTTCGGTCATGCCCCAGACGTGAATGACGTCCACACCGTAGCGCTCCTCCCACACCTTGATCAGCGCGGGCGGGGCAGGGGAGCCGCCCACGAAGAGCTCAGTCAAGGACATGCGCTCCGGCGGGTTGTGCAGGTAGTGGACCATGAGCTGGATCCACAGGGTGGGCACGCCGTGGGCGACACGCGGGTGGGTGCCGGCGATGAGCTTCGCCAATGTCGGCGCGGACACGTCCGAGTCAGGCAAGACCAGGGGAGTGCCGGCCAGGAACGCGGTGAACGGCACGCTCCAGCTGAGTACGTGGTAGATCGGGATGCAGCACAGGAAGGACTCACCGTTCGCGATCCCCATCGAGTCGGTCGACCGAAGACTGGTAGCGGTCAGCCAGATAGAACGGTGCGAGTAGGCGATGCCTTTCGGGGCGCCGGATGTCGCCGTCGAATAGCAAATAGCTGCCGCGGTGTTCTCGGGGAGTGAGGGCCAGGTGTAGATGGTGGACGAGCCGTCGAGAAGCGCCTCGTATGCGTGCACCTCGACCCCGTCGAGTTCGGGGATGTCGCCCAAGCCAGTGAAGCAGACCGCGCGCACCGTCGGGCACGACGGCAAAATGCGCCCCAACTTGCCTGCCAAACGCGGGTCGGCGACGATGACTTCTATCTCGGAGTGGTTGATGATGTAGGCGATCTGATCCTCGAGAAGCTGCAGGTTGAGCGGCACGAACACCGAGCCTTTCGCGGCAACGGAGTACATCACTTCGAGGTGCTCAGCGCAGTTGTACATCAGCGTGCCTACGCGCTGATCCCCGTCAATGCCCAGCTTGTCTTCCAACGCGTGCGCGAACGCAGCGGCGCGTGCTCCAATGAGCTCGAAGGTCGTTTCCTCCGCTTCGCCTGAGCGCCATGTGGTCACCTTGGTGCCACCGTGCACGGACGCTCCAAAGTCGAGGATCCGTCCGATGGAAAAAGGCACTTCCTGCATCGTGGAGAGCATGTTGTACACTCTAGCGCGACCACGTTGCCCGATTGTGGTGGGCGTGAGTTACACTAAACGGCAGATCGCGACCCGAGCGGCATTTTCTGCGCTCCCCATACCGCCATTTTTTGGCCGTGCGTCCGATCAATCCTTTTCTGGGCTGTCACTTCAAAGTGCGCCTTCAAATGCTTATCGACGTTTGAAGCCCCCGGAAAAACGAGCCACGTCCACACCGCGTGATGCGACGCGGTGAACAATAAGACGAAAGGACATCCGTGACCGATACGGACAACGCAGCGGGCCAGGACCGCCAAGACCTTGCTTCGCTGAAGCTGCCTGAGCTACGCAAGATCGCTGCTGACAAAGGCCTTCGGGGGACCTCCGCCCTGCGCAAGGGCGAACTGATTGAAGCCATCACCACCGGCACCGTGCCGCAGCGCGCCAAGCAGCGCGCTTCCGAGCAGGCAGCCGCAGAGGCATCCGGTGAGCAGCCGACCGGGCGGAACGAGCAGAACGAGCAGAACAACCCGGAGCAGGGGGAGAAGTCTGGCTCCGAAAAGTCTGGTTCTGACAACGATGGCGCAGATTCCGATGAGCAGCGCTACGAATCCCGCTCCGCAGCGCGCCGTGCACGCCGCAACCGCGCCAAGCACGAGCACCGTGCCGAGCAGCGCGGCGACCGCAACGACCAGCAGGACGAGCAGCAGTCCGACGATCACGGCCAGCGTGACAACCGCGACAACGGTGATAACCGCGACAACCGCGACAATCGTGACAACCGTGACAATCAGGGCGGCAACAACCGCCAGAACAATAACCGCGATAACAACCGCGACGGTGAGGGTGGCGGCCGCCGGGGCCGCCGCAACCGCCGGAACCGCCGAAACCGCGACGGTAACAACAACCAGGGCGGCGGCAACAACAACCAGGACTTCGATCCGGAGGATCTGCAGGAGATCGCGGGTATCGTCGACATCGTCGACAACAATGCCGCGTTTGTCCGCACCACGGGTTACCGCGCCAGCCAGGCTGATGTCTTCATCAACAACAACCTGGTCCGCCGCTGCGGCCTGCGCTCGGGCGACGCTGTGATCGGTCAGGTCCGGGCTAACGGCCAAGGCCACACGCACGGTTCTGGCCGTAACCGCCAGCGCTACAACCAGCTGGTGCGCGTGGACACGGTCAACGGAATGGAAGTGGACGATGCGAAGCAGCGTGCTGAGTTCCACAAGCTCACCCCGCTGTACCCGAACCAGCGTCTGCGCCTTGAGACGGAGCCGAACATCCTGACCACCCGCGTGATCGACCTGGTCATGCCGATTGGTAAGGGGCAGCGCGCCTTGATCGTGTCCCCGCCGAAGGCCGGTAAGACGACGATTCTGCAGAACATCGCGAACGCGATCGCGCACAACAACCCTGAGTGCTACCTCATGGTCGTGCTTGTGGATGAGCGCCCGGAGGAAGTCACGGACATGCAGCGCTCCGTCAAGGGCGAGGTCATCGCATCGACCTTCGACCGTCCGCCAAGCGAGCACACCGCTGTCGCCGAGCTGGCCATTGAGCGTGCAAAGCGTCTGGTGGAGATGGGCCAGGACGTTGTGGTCCTGCTGGATTCCATCACCCGCCTGGGCCGCGCGTACAACAACTCGTCGCCGGCGTCGGGCCGCATCCTCTCTGGTGGTGTGGACTCCAACGCGCTCTACCCGCCGAAGCGGTTCCTGGGTGCAGCGCGCAACATCGAGGACGGCGGATCGCTGACCATCATCGCTACCGCCATGGTGGAGACCGGGTCCGCTGGTGACACCGTGATCTTCGAGGAGTTCAAGGGCACCGGCAACGCTGAGCTCAAGCTCGACCGCAAGATCGCCGAGCGCCGCGTGTTCCCAGCGGTCGATGTCAACCCGTCCGGCACCCGCAAGGACGAGCTGCTGCTCGCACCGGAGGAAGCGCGCGTCATGCACAAGCTGCGCCGCATTCTTTCTGCGCTGGACCCGCAAGCGGCGATCGACCTTATGATCAAGCAGCTGAAGAAGACGAAGAACAACGGCGAGTTCCTCGTCGGCGTGGCGCAGTCCGCGCCGATGGCCGCCGACACGGAAACCGAGGAGTACCAGTAAATGGCAGCTAACACGCAGGTTTCGCTTGTCGACGACTACGTTTCCGAATACCAGGGCATCCAGGCCCAAATGGGTGACCCGGACGTTGTCGGCGACCAGGATCTCTTCCGCAAGCTGTCGAAGCGCTACGCGCAGCTCCAGCCGATTATCAACGTCAATAACGAGCTGACGCAGGCCCGCGAGGACCTTGAGGCAGCTCAAGAGATGGCGGCCGAGGACAAGGAGTTCGCCGAGGAGGCCACGCGCCTTGAGGGCGAGATTGTCCGCCTCGAAGAGGAGCTGGCTGATCTGCTCGCGCCCCGCGACGAGCATGACGCCGATGACGTGATCATGGAGATCAAGGCCGGCGCCGGCGGCGAGGAAGCCGCGTTGTTCGCTGGCGATCTGGCGCGCATGTACCAGAAGTACGCGGAAAAAGCTGGTTTGTCCTGGGACGTTTTAGACCTGTCCGAGTCCGATCTCGGCGGCGTCAAAGACATGACTGTCGCCGTGAAGGCGAAGAACCCCTCCCGCGACGGTGCATGGTCGATGCTGAAGTTCGAAGGCGGTGTCCACCGCGTGCAGCGTATTCCGGTGACGGAGTCGCAGGGACGCATTCAGACGTCGGCAGCCGGCGTGCTGGTGTACCCGGAGCCGGAAGAGGTCGAAGCCGTCGACATCGACGAGAAGGACCTCCGCGTTGACGTTTACCGTTCTTCCGGTAAGGGCGGCCAGGGAGTCAACACGACTGACTCCGCTGTGCGCATCACCCACCTGCCCACGGGCATTGTGGTGACGTGCCAGAAGGAGCGTTCCCAGATCCAGAACCGCGCTCGCGCGATGCAGGTGCTCCAGGCCCGTTTGGATCAGCTTGAGCGTGAGAAGGCGGAAGCTGAGGCGGCAGAAGGTCGCGCATCCCAGGTCCGCACCATGGACCGGTCTGAGCGCATACGCACCTACAACTGGCCGGAGAACCGCATCTCGGACCACCGCATCAACTACAAGTCGAACAACTTGGACGCGGTGCTCGACGGCAATATGGACGACATCATCACCGCGCTGCAGACCCACGAGCGCCAGGAGCGCCTCGAAGCAGAGCAGTAAGGAGACGCAAGGTGCGCTGGAACTCGTCAGAGCTCGCCAATGCAGTGTCGGCAGCTGAGCGCAGGTTCACCGAGGCAGGGGTCGCGTCGCCGTCCTACGATGCGCGGTTCATTGCCGCATCGCTTCTCGACGTATCCAGCCACATCTCCTTACCATTCACCTCTCCCACGGAGATCCTCGACGGGTTCTTCGCCCGATTCGAGGAAGCCGTTTCGCGCCGAGAGAAACGTGAGCCGCTGCAGCACATCATCGGCACCGCACCGTTCGGGATCCATGATCTGAAAGTGGGCCCAGGGGTGTTCATTCCGCGGCCTGAAACTGAAGTCCTCGCCGAATGGGCGGTGGCGGCGTTCGCGGAGTACCTCGACAGTCTCTCCGACGATGAGATTGACGCCCCTGATTTTCAGCCGGTCGTCGTAGATTTAGGTACCGGCTCGGGTGCGTTGGCAATCTATATTGCGCAACGTGTCGATGCGGATTTGGTCATCGGAGTGGAGAAGTCTCCCGTAGCGCTTGCGGCTGCCCGAGTCAACGCAGACGAGCATGGTGGTCGCGGTGCTGAGATCCAGATCATCTCCGGTGACATGACCGACCCGCACTTGCTGGAGGAGTACTCCGGCAAGGTCGGCCTTGTGGTGGCGAACCCGCCGTACGTGCCGTTTGAAATCGAAGAGTCCGGCGCTTTGCAGCCGGAGATCTATCACGACCCTCCTGAAGCCGTCTTCTCTGGTGCTGACGGAATGGACGCTATCCGGGGTCTCATCCCCGTGGCGGCGCGTTTATTGGCACCGGGGGGAAAGCTCGGGATTGAGCATGACGACTCGACGGCGGGCCGCACGCGTGAGCTCGTCGATAAGCACGGGGCGTTTGAGCGCGTCGAGAACCTTGCGGACTTAACCGGCAGGGATCGGTTTGTCACGGCGAGTAAACTACGAGAAATCGACTAGAAGGGATTCGCACATGCCGAGCAGAGTCTACGACTGCCTCGACCCGCAGGGCCGGAAGGAAGGCATTGAGGCCGCGACGAACGCTGTGCGCGCGGGGCAGTGCGTGGTCATTCCTACCGACACGGTCTACGGCATCGGTGCCGACGCCTTCAATCCGGATGCCTGCGCGAAACTGCTGGCCACCAAGCGCCGCGGACCGGACATGCCGGTGCCTGTGCTTGTCGGGTCGTGGACCACGATTCAGGGCCTCGTGCGCGAGTTCACCGACACCGCGAAGACCCTTGTGGAAGCTTTCTGGCCCGGTGGCCTATCCATCGTTGTGCCGGAAGCGCCCTCCTTGCCGTGGAACCTGGGCGACACGCGCGGCACTGTGCTGCTGCGCATGCCGCTTCAACCAGTCGCAATCGAGTTGCTGCGCGAGACCGGCCCCATGGCGGTGTCCAGTGCGAACATTTCCGGTGAAGCACCGCCCGTGACAGCGCTGGGTGCGCGCAACCAGTTCGGCGAAGCTGTTCAGGTCTACTTGGACGGCGGCAAGGCAGAGGTGGGGGAGCCGTCCACCATCATCGACATCTCAGGGCCGAGCCCAATCATTCTGCGCGAAGGCGCGATCTCGCCGGAACGCATCGGCGGGGTTCTGGGAATGACGCCTGAACAACTCCGGCGGAAAGACCGCTAAATGTCAGGCGCTGGCGTCCCGCTCCGCGAGCTGGGTCTGGTGATCCTCGTGGCCGCGGTGATCACCTACCTGGCTACAGGCCCCGTGCGCTCCATGCTCGTACGCACCGGGCGAGTCGCCGAGATCCGCGAGCGCGACGTGCACACCCAACCCACTCCGAGCCTCGGGGGAGTGGCGATGTTCACCGGTTTCTTGTCCGCGGTATTCCTGGCCATGCAGCTGCCAGCTCTGACCCGCGGATTCGCTCCGGTCACGCCGGAGATGACGGCTGTGGTCATCGGTGCATTCCTCATCGTCGTGGTAGGCGTCATCGATGACCTATACGAGCTCGCGGCTTTGCCGAAGTTCGCCGGCCAGGTGCTCGCCGCCGTGACCATGGCGGTATTGGGGCTGTCGTTCAATGTCATCTACTTGCCTTTCGACGGTGGGACCACGCTCATCCTTGACCAGACGCAAGGCATCATTGTGTCCACGCTAATCACTGTGACTTTGATCAATGCCTTCAACTTTGTCGACGGCATCGACGGCCTCTCCGCTGGGCTGGGGCTCATCGCCGGGGCAGCGATTCTGGTGTTCTCCTTGACTGTCCTGCACGACCAAGGCGGCGCCGTGTCCGCATACCCGCCGGCAATCATCTGTGCCGGTCTCGTAGGCATCTGCGGCGGCATTCTTCCGCACAACTTTGAACCTGCCCGGATCTTCATGGGGGACACCGGAGCAATGCTCATCGGCCTGCTGTTGGCAGCAGCGTCGATCTCTGCGTCCGGCAAGATCAACATGTCTCTGTATGGCACCGCGGACTTCGTGGCGCTGATCAGCCCGTTCATTGTCGTCGTGGCCGCGATTGCGCTACCTGTCATCGACCTAGTCATGGCCGTGATCCGCCGCGTATCTCAAGGGAAGAGCCCTTTCTCGGCGGACCGGCAGCACATTCACCACCGACTCCTCGCCCTCGGCCACACCCACCGGCGCACTGTTCTTGTCCTGTATATGTGGGTGACTGCTATCGCGTTCGGTACCGTGAGCTTCTCCATCGTGCCTGCGCGCTACGCGGCGGCATTCACGGCAATCGCGCTCGTGCTAGCAATCGCGGCGACCTCAGTGCCGTGGATGCGAGGAAAGATCGGCCCGCAAACTGAGAGATAGTGCGCCCGAGGGACCTGCATCTTATCAATAACTGGCATTCGCCTAAGGTTCTTCCAAGCAGTTTTAATGATTTGGAGGTATCTTGTGGACATGCAAGGTCCCTCGATGCTCAATGAGTTGATAAACGCAACATTAAACTGCTTTAATAGGCACTCCTTAAATGAAGTCTAAGAGCTGAATAATTGATGTATCAGGTAGCAGTCATCCGTTACGGTTCAGCGTTTCCTAGCTTGAAGTCAACTGTGATGCCTACTGCTGCCGATCGAAACTTGCACTAGGAGGTTTGCGGTGCATACAGAGGACAATCGGACATCGGACGAGTTCGATGATCCGTCACTAGCTATCTACGGTGTCGAGGAAGTCCCTGAACCCAGGACATTGGTCGACATCTTTATGGAAACTGTCAATCAGTTTCCAGATGCCCCGGCACTGTCCGGTTCAGATGGAACGCTGACATACCGGGAGCTTGCCGAGCGAATCGATGAACAGGTCGAGATTCTTGCAAGCTACGGAATCGGGGTCGGTGATCGAATTGGAATCCGCGTGCCGTCGGGAACGACCGACCTCTACGTGGCAATTCTGGCAACCATTTGTGCCGGGGCTGCTTACGTGCCTGTGGACTGGGATGACCCAGATTCACGCGCCACGACTGTGTGGGAAGAAGCCAATGTTGCGGCGGTGTACGGCGCGCGCCTGATGCTCACCATGCACCGTGAAGTCGGCGCACAGGTAGAACCCGGACGCCCGGGTCTCAGCGATGACGCATGGATCATCTTCACCTCCGGTTCCACCGGTAAACCGAAAGGCGTTGCGGTGAGCCACCGCTCTGCAGCTGCCCTGGTTGACGCAGAAGCCCGGATGTACCTTGTGGATGCTCCGCTTGGACCGCAAGATCGCGTCATGGCCGGACTGTCCGTTGCCTTCGACGCCTCGTGCGAGGAAATGTGGCTGGCATGGCGCTACGGTGCGACCCTGGTCGCTGCTCCGCGCGACATTGTCCGCTCGGCAGACGCCCTGGGGCAGTGGATCACTGAGCACGAAATCACTGCGGTGTCTACTGTGCCTACGCTCGCGTCCTTCTGGCCCACCGAGTCCCTCAGCGCGGTTCGCCTCCTCATTTTCGGTGGAGAGGCACTACCCAAGGAACTTGTGAACCGCCTTGTCGCGCCTGGGCGGGAATTGTGGAACACCTACGGGCCGACCGAAACGACAGTCATCTGTTCGGGCCACAAGATGGAACGACTTGAAAACGATGAACCGGTCCGCATCGGCCGAGCTACACCCGGCTGGGAACTCGCGGTGATCGATCCTGAGACCGAGCAGCCGGTCGAGTGGGGACAATCGGGCGAGCTGGTTGTCGCGGGAGTCGGCCTTGGTAGGTACCTCGACCCTGCTAAGGACGCAGAGAAGTATGCTCCCATCCCTGCCCTTGGGTGGGACCGTGCGTACCGCACAGGAGATCTTGTCGTCGCCGAGCGAGACGGATTGATCTTCGCCGGGCGCACCGATGATCAGATCAAGTTCGGTGGTCGACGAATGGAGCTCGGTGAGATTGACCGAGCCCTGGCCAGCACGCCGGGCATTTCGGCTGCCGCGGCCGCGAAAAAGACTACTGCGGCCGGATCGGACATCATCGTCGGCTACGTCGTTGCTGAGGGTGAGCTTGACCTCCAGGAGGTTCGCGCTCACCTTTCCACAGTGCTGCCGGGCGGCATCGCACCGTCGATCTGCGTCATGGATTCGCTCCCGATGAAAACGTCGGGAAAGGTGGACAGGGGTGCCTTGCCATGGCCGCTGCCAGACTCCGGAGAAGTGACCGCTGGATTGTCCCCCGAGCTGCACTGGCTCGCCGGCAAGTGGGCAGACCAACTGGGTCCTGTTCCGCTCGAAGCAGACGCCAACTTCTTTGAGCATGGCGGGTCGTCGGTCGCGTTGGCCAAGCTCGCCGTCGACTTGCGTGCGGACTACCCGGCGCTCGATATCGGTGCGTTATACGACAACCCGACTCTCGAGGACATGGCCGCCTACCTTGACACCCTCAATGCGACGCTGGAACCTCGGCCGACACCGAAGAAGATTCCCTGGTGGACGGGTATCTTCCAGTTCCTTTGGGTGTGCGGAATCTACCTTGTCAACGCGGCGCGCTACGTGGTCGGTGCGTTACTGGTCGTATGGGCCCTCGACGTATTCCTGGATGCCCCGTGGGTCCCGGCACTTCCTTTCTGGCCGCTGCTCATTGGCTGGATCGTGCTGTTCTCACTACCTGGCAAGGTGGCACAAGCCACGCTTGTCTCACGTTTGCTCACCATTGGTATTCGTCCAGGCGAGTACCTCCGCGGCGGGTGGACGCACATGCGAGTGTGGGCTGCCGAGCGGTACGTCACGTACTTGAAGCTCGAGACGCTTCTGGGCACTCCGATGGCTCCGCTGTTCTTCCGTCTCTTGGGTAATTCGGTCGGACGCGACGGAGAACTGGCGACCATGCCTCCTGTCACCGGTTTGGCCACAATCGGCGACCGAGTGTCGCTGGAACAAGAGGTCGATATCTCGGGCCACTGGATTGAAGGGGACACGTTCATCCTTGGCAGCATCGATATCGAAGATGGGGTCCGTGTCGGCCTTCGCACCTTTGTCACGCCTAACTCCCGCATCGGCGCCAACGCCGAAATCCTCTCGGGCTCGTGTGTTTCCGGTGAGGTCGCTCCGGGTCGCCTTTACGGTGGATCACCACTGGCAGACCGCGGCGAAGCCGGATTGACGTGGCCGGAGCTTGCTCCGGAGGAAGCTGCAGGTCGCGGTTCCGTGACACTGGCGAATCGTTTCGAGCGCGCCATGTTCTTCGGTGCAGGAATGGCGTGGATGACGCTGCTGCCCGTACTAGCAAGTTTGCCTGGCATCTTGCTGATCTATCCGACAGTGTGGTCCCGCGACCGGTACCAAGATGTGTTTCCGATTCTCGCAGCATGGACACCAGTCTTCATTCTTCTGGTCATGGTGACGTGGCTCGCTTTGGTCGTGCTCAGTGTGCGGTTCTGCTCTGCGTTCATCCAGCCCGGGTACTTCCCGCAGCGAAGCACTACTGGCTGGGCGGTGTGGATGACCCACACTCTCCTGCAGAAGACATTGACCTCCACCTACTTCATGTACGCAGGGTGGTTGACCCCGGCATTCCTGCGCATCCTTGGTGCTCGTGTTGGCGAGGACACCGAAATCTCCACCGTCGAGACCATTCCGCACCTGACCTCCATCGGCGACCGGTGCTTCCTTGCCGACCACTCACTGTGTAGTGCTGCACGACAGGGCAACGGATGGGTGCACCTCGGAACGACGGTGGTGAGCGACGGCTCCTTCGTCGGTAATTCCGGAATTGTCGGTGCTGATCACGATCTTCCCGAAGACGCTCTCATCGCAGTGTTGTCTTCTTCCCCTTACCGGCCGGGCCGAGGCACCTCGTGGCTCGGACGTTCCATCCGTGAGATCCCGCGCGCCCATGTCGAAGCCGACGTGGCTCACACGTTCAAACCCCCGCGTTATCTCAAGGTGGCCCGCGCAGTCGTCGAGGCGTTCCGTATCGTGCCGATCTTGGTGACGGCCTACCTCGATCTGTTCATCGTGTGGGTGCTGACCGAGATCTACATGCGTGCAGGTATGGGTCAGGCAGGGTTCAACGCCGTTTTGTTGTGGGTGTTCCCGGTTGTGCTCGCCGCCGGAATCATTGCAAGTATTGTTCCCATCGTCGCGAAGTGGCTGCTGGTCGGACGGTTCAAACCAGGCGACCACACCCTGTTCTCCACATTCGTGTGGCGCGGCGAGCTCGTCGATAACTTCGCCGAATTGCTCGCTATCCCGTCTTTGATCCGGATGTCGCTGGGTTCCCCTATGCACAACTGGTGGCTGCGCATGATGGGTTGCCACATTGGCAAGGACGTTTGGTGCGAATCATGGTGGCTGCCTGAATTCGACTTGATTAGGCTCGGCGACCGTTCCACGGTGAACCGCGGAACCGTGTTGCAGACCCACCTGTTCCACGACAGAGTGATGGCCTTGGAGACCGTCGAGTTGGGCATGGGAGCCACCCTCGGCCCGAACAGCTTCATGTTGCCAGGATCGTCTCTGGGCGATCGAACCACGATTGAGCCGGGCTCTCTCGTTTTGCGGAACGACGGGATCCCCGCAGATACTGTGTGGTCCGGCAATCCGGTCGCCCACGTGGAAGCGCCAACAGACGAAGCGCCGGCAGACGATCAATCAGGCAAGGTCAGTCACTCAGATGCGCACTATTCCGCCGTTTGATGCAGTTGATGAAGTAGGAAAACAGCAGTATGTCATCATCAGTGAATCCCTCAACTGAGGAATCCGTAGCTCGTCCCACCCCAGGACCAGCGGGAGTCCGGCCCATTTGGGATGGACAAAAGGAGACGCTACCTCCACCGGAGGATGGTCCGAGCCCCGAAGTTTTGGGGCCGTCCAGGGTACGTTGGACCTCTGATCGGGCGTTCGGGCCCAGTGGCAACCCGAAGCGCATCGTCGGCCTCGATGTCGCGCGCGGGTTCGCGCTGCTTGGCATGATCGCGGTGCACATTCTGCCCGCGTACAGCCCCTATACGGGGCGGCCGACCGTGGTCTGGCAGCTCCTAGCGGGTAATGCCGCTGCGCTGTTCGCTCTCTTGGCGGGAATCTCCGTAGCGCTGATTACTGGCGCGAATAACCCGCATCAGGGCCGGCGGATGACGCGTAGCAGGGTTTCCCTTGTTACCCGTGCGATCCTGATCTTGCTGTTGGGCTTGGCCATCAGCGAGCTGCCCCTGCGTGTCTTCAACATCTTGCCGTACTACGGTCTGATGTTCTTGGTAGCGGTGTTGCTCACCGGGATGCGGATCCGCAGTCTCTTGATCACCGCCGGAGGCTTCATCGTTCTCGGGCCGCTCGCGATTTTCGCGTTGAACTCCTTCGTTGATTACAAGGGCCCCGCAAACCCGAACTTCACGTCCTTGTTCACGCAGCCAGTAGAAACCCTTCTGACACTCCTTGCCGGAGGCACTTATCCCGTGATCACGTGGATGGCCTACATCTGCGTCGGCATGGCGCTAGGACGGATGAACCTGCGCTGGTTGCTGACTGAGGCGCGGCTCATTCGGGCCTGACCCCCGGAAAGTGGACACGTCGGGGGTTATCTATGCTGCTTGGGTCAGTGTAGCTGATGTGAGTG
>NZ_JAGPZB010000015.1:0-44979 GCF_024454115.1 Corynebacterium sp. CCUG 65737 | reverse complement strand
TCCTGCGGAGCGGATGGCGGAGCTGTTAGGTTTAGCTGAAAGCTAGGAAATGTTGCAACGACCCCTAGAATCCGCCCATTGGGGCTTACCGAAGTTCCGCGGGTGGGGTGAGCGGGGGTGGTGTTTGGTGGTGTTTGCACCCGGTATTCCTGTCAATTTTTCCGCGGTCGATCATGGCGCGGACCTCGGCCATCCCGCGTTTGTGCTCAGGTAAATATCAGCTCAGACTTCGTTTCCGCTTACATTCTGTGACATTGATCTTTTACACTTCGGCACCGCTCCGTCGCTGAAACGACGGGCGGGTGGATGCGACATGACGCTTCACCGAGGTACCGACAGAAAAGGAACGTCAATGAGACCCAAGAAAACAGCGGCCGTCGCGGTAGTGCCTGTAAGCCTCGTGCTGTTAGCCGCAGCGCAAATACCGGTTGCAGGGGCGCAAGATGCGCGCATCACCGATGCTCCGAGAATTGACACGCAGGTGCAGGACGATGAGGCTCCGACGCGCTTCATCGTCGAGTTCACAGAGGAGCCAAGTGCTCCTGAGGAGCGCGCCAGCATTCTCAATTCAGCGACGGACGACCCGCTTCCCGAGGTCACTGAAGTTCGTGAGCGTGAAGACGGCACGAGTGTCGTGGCGGCTGACAAGCGCATGAGCGATGAAGAAGTCCAGGAGTTCATCAAGGACACCCAGAATAGCGGGAAGGTCGCGCACATTGAAGAGGATGTGCGGATGTTTCCCATGGCTGTCAATGATCCTCGCATGGGGCAACAGTGGGCGTTGAACGGAATGGCAGGCCCGAGCATCGAAAGCGCGTGGGAGAATGCTCCGAAGCGGGGCGACGGGCAGACGATCGCTGTTCTGGACACCGGCATCACCTCGCACCCTGATTTGGATGAGAACGTGGCCGGGGGATATGACTTCATTTCTTCTTCCAAGCAGGCTCGCGACGGGGATGGCTGGGACCCTGACCCCCGTGATGAGGGCGACTGGGGGGAAGCGGGTATCTGCGGTGGCGGTGGCGGCAGGCCGTCACCATCTTCCTGGCACGGCACTCACGTTGCAGGTACGTCCGCCGCAGTGACGGACAACGGCGAAGGGGTAGCCAGCGTTGCGCCGAATGCAACGCTACAGCCGGTGCGCGTCATGGGACCGTGCGGTGGCTACAGTTCCGACATCTTCGATGCGATGGATTGGGCCTCTGGTGGCACAGTGAGGGGAGCTGAAGACAACCCGAATCCCGCTAGCATTATCAACATGTCGCTGGGTGGCCCGGGCACGTGCTCCCGCTACTACCAGGAAGTCATCGACAGGGTACGCAGCCGCGGCACCGTCGTCGTTGTCGCCGCTGGCAATGAGAACCAGAACGCGGCCAATGTTTCGCCAGCTAGCTGTAGTGGAGTAGTGACGGTGGCCGCTTCAGGCCAGCGGGACGAGAAAGCAAGCTACTCCAACTATGGGGAGCCGGTTGACATCACAGCTCCTGGCGGCGACGCACGCCAAGGCGGCGGGATCCTGTCTACCTATAACTCCGGGAGCAAACAGCCGGAGCAGCCGAACTACGGCTCGCTGCAAGGCACGTCCATGGCGACGCCGTTTGTTTCCGGTGTCGCTGCACTGATCCGTGGAGAGAACCCAGACATGAGCCCGGAGGAGGTTGCAACTCGACTACGGGACACGGCGCGCCCGATCAAGGGCTCGTGCGCAGGCTGCGGCAGCGGCATCGTCGATCCCGCTGCTGCCGCCGCTGGGCAAAGTGGCGAGCCCCCGGCGGTCCCGAAACCCGGTGATTAATCACTGACCTCCGGTGGTGCGCCGAGCGCGCCCTGCTTGTCGACGCCCCGTGCGCCACGGTTCGCAACCTGGCCGCGGGGCGCTCGGCTTACGGAACCTACCTGAGAAGGCTGTTGTGAGTGTAGGTTGAACCCCAGCAGCGAGGTCAGGAGGGTATCGGTATGGCGGTGAGAGTGGGCGGTGCGCCGTCGGAAAGCGCGTGGCGCTTCTTCGACCGTACGCTGAACACGTCGTGGGGAACGTCTGCAAAGCCGCCCAGCGAAGATAAACCGAAGCGCAAGCCGAATCCCGTGGTGAGAGCGATGAAGGATTTCGCGATGCAGCTGATTGGTCTCCACCTGGGGTACTTGCTCCCGGTTGCCGTGGTTCTCACGTTCGGATTGCCGGCGGTGCTGGTCATCGTTTTCTTCCTGAACATTGAGCGGATGAATTCCGGTGTCGGTGGTCTGGTCATGTTCGCAATCTTGATAGCGCTGGGAATCGCGTGGTTCTTCGTCATGAAACGCATCGTGTCTGATCCCGACTTTCCTCATTCGATCTCGAGGAAGGCGCGCGGCGTGCTGACCAATCCGCTTGTGAAGCAAGCGCAGCGCGGCACGTTCAACGGCATCAACGAAGTTCCGCACGCCTTGCCTTACGCGCGAGCGTTGTTTGAACGGCAGCAGCGCGGGCTCGAACTAGAGAACATGCTGCCTTTTGACGTGCAGATCGCTCACGACATCGAGTTGAACCCCGGCCGGAGTTCGAATCTCATTCGCGTCGCGGAAACTGAGGTGCGCGCAGTCAACCCCATTGCGTTTACTCGCGTCGATTCCGCAGCCTCGGCCACGAACCCGGACCCGAACGACCGTTTCCTCCGGGCACTGGCCGACGAAGCCCGATCGACGAGGACCCTTCCCGTTGGGCATATCATTTCCACCCGTGGAGGCGTTGTTGTGGCAGACGTCAAGTACTGGCGCGGCACACTGACTCAGACATCGAAGCACACCTTGGTGGATCATGCCCTCGGTCTCGAGGAGCTGTCGCGCCACCGGTCGGTGACCGCGCTCGCCGAAGCAGGACGGTTCATCAACGGCGGTGACGTAGCTTTGATCCTCGTCATCGTTGTCGGAGGCAAGGTCGAGGGCGGACAGCTGGAGACACGAATGAAGGGGTTTCCGGTTGTCGTCGCTGAGTGGGAGGAAGCAATGTCGGTTCTCCACCACCTCGACGCGCAGAAGAATGTCGAACCGGTCTCTATCGACACCATTCTCGAGAACAGCCCAGTTGCTTAAGCAGGGTGGGTGCGCTGCCATGAAGTAGCTACGCGCTAGGTAGCGGCGTTCACTCGGTACTCTTGGGGGTGTGGCAGAAGTTGTCGAGCTCGACTTCCCGTTCACCGGTTGGTGGCGCGCACGTAATAGCCCCGCCCGCCGGGTGCCCAGTCACGGCTCGCACATGCTGGGGACTACGTACTCAATTGACTTCATCGGTCTGTCCGAAGGTGGTCGCACCGCGCCGTGGAGCTGGTCCACTCCTTTCGGATTGGAGGATCCGGAGTCGTTCCCGTCATTCGGGCGCGACGTGCTCGCTCCCGTTGGCGGGGAGGTGGTGGAGGCATGGGACGGAATTGCAGACCATGAAGCGCGCCGGTCGCCGTTCCGGCTGCTGCCGTACGTGCTTGGCCAGCGGAAACGCTTGCGCACCGGCGGCATCCGGGCAATCACCGGAAATGCCGTGGTGGTGCGGTGCGCAGCAACCGGGTACTACGTTGCTCTTGTGCACCTGAAGCAGGGGAGCGTGACGGTAACAGTCGGGGATAGTCTCCGTGCCGGCGAAGTGATCGGCCAGTGCGGAAATTCGGGGAACAGCACCCAACCACACGTTCACGTGCAGGTGACTGACTCACTGGACTGGATGCACTGCACAGGCATCCCAATGGCTTTTCGTGCGAGCCCGGATGAGACGGCGTGGATGCCGGGGGAGAACGAGATTTTCCATGTTGCCGAAACGCACCGGTGATACGCGGTGGCGGGTACCACGATGACACGGATGCACGCGAAAGCGCTTAGCATCGAAGTCACATTGCACCCGATTCCGGAGGCTGTCGCCTAATGGCTCTCGACTTTTCTGAACCGTTCACCGAACGCACCCCGCGCGTGGTCAACGCCGCCAAGCTGAACCGGGCAGCCGGCCGGAAGAAGGCTGGTCGGTTCCTTGCAGAAGGAGAGAATTCGGTGGAGGCCGCCGTTGCCACGGGCGCGGCAACAGACCTCTTCGTCACTGAAGCCGCTGCCGATCGCTTTTATGACGTAGTGACCACCGCCGCCTACATGGACGTGTTCACTCACGCCATCACGGACAAGGCCGCCCAGTCTCTCACTGACACAGTGCACACAACCGGCATTTTCGCCGTGTGCAAGCCGGTGACCTGGACGCTCGGCTCTGTGCTCACAGGTCGCCCCAAACTCGTCGCGGTGTGCGTGGGCACGAATGATCCGGGCAATGCGGGAACCATCATCAGGCTTGTCGACGCGCTCGGTGCCGACGCCGTCATTTTCGCCGGTGACACAGTCGACCCAGAGTCCCCGAAGGTAGTCCGTTCTTCTGCCGGCTCGCTCTTCCACGTGCCGGTGGCGCGTGAGCGCGACGTGAACGGTGCGATTGGTCAACTCCGAGCAGCGGGTCTGAAACTGGCGGCGACCACAATGGGCGGAGAAGTCTCGCTCGACGACCCCGGCAATGCGCTTGATCAGCCGACTGCCTGGCTGTTCGGCAACGAGGCGCACGGGCTTCCCGACGATGTACTGGCTGCCGCTGACTATCGCGTCTCCATCCCGATTAAGGGCTCGGCCGAGTCGCTGAATCTTTCCACGGCGGCGTCCATCTGCCTGTGGGAATCCGCCAAGATGCTGGGGGATTGAACCTTTAGCCGAGGCACGGTGGAACGGGGCTAGCGCCCGGGCAAGAATGACAGTATGCTGTCATGTATGACCAAGCTGCTAGCTTGCTACGCCACAGACACCATGGCCGACTGGGAGTTTGCCTACCTCACGACGCTGGTTGCTCGGGCGCAGCAAGCGAAACGGGGGACCTGCGAGATCCAATTCGTGGGAGACAGGGTGGAAGACGTTCACACTCTCGGCGGTTTGAACCTCAAGCCAGATGTTGATCTCGACGAGCTTGATCTCAACCAGTTGAGTGTCCTGGTCATTCCAGGAGGGGACACCTATGGCTCGGGTCATGAACCACTCTTAGAGATTGTCCGAGAATGCGAAAGGCAAGGAGTGCCGGTTGCCGCCATCTGCGGCGGCACTCTCGCACTCGCGCGGGCTGGAGTGCTCGATCATCGCAAACACACCTCAAACGCCGCGGAGTTTCTGGTCGGGACCGGTTATCTAGGGGCCGACAACTACTCGGACGCGCCCACGGTAAGCGACAGGGGAGTGATCACAGCGTCTGGCATCTATCCCGTGCAGTTCACGGCCGCTGTTCTGCGTGAGATTGATTTGCTCTCAAACGTCCTCATCGACTCATGGGAGAAGCTCTACTTGGGTGACCCTGAGGCGTTCCAAGAGTTTATGGAGGCTCTAGGTGCCTGGCAGAACGCCTGAGGGGGACGCTCTCACAGACCTCGTTCTGCCCCTCTTTGAGGTCGCCGCTGAACTGGAGAGCGCAGCTATGTCGATCACGGATGGTACGAGTCTGTCGCCAGCGATGTGGAAAGTTCTGGGCTTGGTCATCGATGAGCCATTGACGGTCGCGGAGATCGCCCGCCGATTAGGAAACGCGCGGCAGAGCGTGCAAAGACTGGCTAACGTTGCCGTCGAGACGGGGGCAGCACAGTGGCAAAGCAATCCCGCGCACAGACGTTCGCCTTTGCTCGCACTCACTCCAGTAGGCAAAGCCAACCTTGCTGAACTCCGGCCGCGCCAACACAGGTGGGCGAATGCGGTTGGCGGCAAGATGGGCGAGGAGGACTTGCAATGCCTCTCGAGCCACGCCGAGAAGCTTCTTAGTGCCTTGCGGGATGTGAGCATTGATAGGGCCCAGCTCACGGTAGCCGAATAACTGGGCCTTGCCGCGGGGAAACCGAGGTGCGCAGGTATGCTGGTGACCGTTTTGAAAACGTATGTCTGGAAAGGCGCGGGTGAACGGTAGCGTGGCTGATCAGAGCACTCCCACACCGGAAATCGAATTGACCGAAGAGAGCTTGAATGCCGCTGCAGATGCAGCCATCGCCGCCTTTGAGGCTGCGGAGGATCTCACCGCCCTCGAGGCCGCTAAGCGCGAGCACCTTGGTGAGCAGTCGCCGATCATGCAGTCACGCAAGGCGCTGGGCACGCTACCCAAGGACCAGCGTAAAGATGCCGGACGGTTCGTGAACATGGCCCGCGGCCGGGCTGAGAAACGCTACAGCGAACTGCACTCTGAACGTGAGGCGGAGTACCGCGAGCAGCAGCTGCGCGAGGAGAAGGTCGATGTCACCCTGCCGACGTCCCGTGCACAGGCCGGTGCAATGCACCCAATTACGACTCTCAGCGAGAACATTGCAGACATCTTCATCGGCATGGGTTGGGAGGTTGCCGAGGGGCCGGAGGTTGAAGCTGAGTACTTCAACTTCGACGCGCTCAACTTCATCCCGGACCACCCGGCGCGCACGCTGCAGGACACGTTCTACGTCGGCAGCGAAGGTTCTCGCCAGGTCATGCGCACGCACACCTCACCGGTACAGGTGCGCACGATGCTCGAGCGTGATCTGCCGATTTATATCGCATGCCCGGGCCGTGTGTTCCGTACGGATGAGCTCGATGCGACGCACACGCCGGTCTTTCACCAGGTGGAGGGGCTCGCCGTCGATAAGGGCCTGACCATGGCGCACCTGCGTGGCACCTTGGACCACCTGGCCAAAGTCCTGTTCGGGCCGGAGACGAAGACGCGCATCCGCACCAACTACTTCCCGTTCACGGAGCCGTCCGCGGAGGTGGATGTGTGGTTCCCGAACAAGAAGGGCGGCGCCGGCTGGATCGAGTGGGGCGGCTGCGGCATGGTCAACCCGAACGTGCTGCGTGCGGTCGGCGTTGACCCGGAGGTGTATTCCGGTTTCGCGTTCGGGATGGGTATTGAGCGCACGCTGCAGTTCCGCAATGGACTGACCGATATGCGCGACATGGTTGAAGGCGATGTGCGGTTCACCCAGCCGTTCGGTGTGCAGGCTTAAGGGATAAGGGGAGGAAAAGAAAGATGCTGATTTCCCAGAACTGGTTGACGTCCCTGCTGAACAACGCCGGCAACCCCGGCTGGACCGTGAGCGCTGAGGAGCTCGACGCCGGCTTCGTCCGCGTGGGGTTTGAGACGGAAGGCTTCGAGCCGCTGCCGGAGACCACCGGCCCGCTCGTGGTCGGCCGCGTGAAAGAGATCGAAGAACTCACGGAGTTCAAGAAGCCCATCCGTTACTGCCAGGTCGACGTTGGCCGGGCCAATGGCACTGGCGAACTGCAGGGCATCATCTGCGGCGCCCGCAACTTCAAGGAGGGCGACCTCGTGGTCGTCTCGCTCCCAGGTGCCGTGCTGCCGGGCGGCTTCGAGATCGCCGCGCGTGAGACCTACGGTCACATCTCCAACGGCATGATGGCCTCGGAGGCGGAGCTCGGCTTCACCGCCAAGAGCGACGGCATCATCGTCCTTGAGGAAGGTGCCGGCACCCCGGGCCAGGACGCCCGTGAGGTGCTCGGCGGCCCGGATACGGTCTTCGACGTCAATATCACCCCGGACCGCGGATATGCGCTGTCTGCACGTGGTCTCGGCCGCGAGGTCGCTTCCGCATTCGACCTCGAGTACAAGGACCTTGCCGCAGATCCGTCTATCGCGGGCATCGATGTCAGCGATGTTCCGGCCCCGGCCGGCGATCTCATCCCGATCACTCTTGAGGAGTCCACGAAGGCGCAGCGCTTCGGCCTGCGCATGGTCGAGGGTATTGACCCGAAAGCTCAGGCGCCGTTCTGGCTCAAGCGCGTGCTCATGCTCGGTGGTGTCCGTTCCGTCAACGCCGCGACCGACGTGACCAACTTTGTCATGCTGCTCACCGGCCAGCCAATGCACGCCTTCGACGCTGACAAGATCGCCGGCGGTCTGCGCGTCCACAACGCTCAGGGTGGGGAAGAGTTCGAGACGCTTGATCACGTCAAACGCACCCTCACTGCGAACGATGTGGTCATCTCCGACGACAACGGCATCCAGTCCCTGGCGGCGATCATGGGCGGCACGACATCGGAGATCTCCGACGAGACCACCAATGTCTACTTCGAGGCGGCATCGTGGGACGCGCTCACCGTCGCACGCAGCGCACGCCACCACAAGCTCAGCTCTGAAGCTTCTCGACGTTTCGAGCGCGGCGTTGACCCCGCCATCATCGAAATCTCCCTCGACATTGCCTGCGCACTGCTGGCAGACATCGCTGGCGGAACCATCTCCGACAAGCGCACCCTCGTCGGCGACGTCAAAGACCGCGCGCCGATCGAGATGCGAGTGAGCCGCCCGTCCGAGCTCATCGGTGTCGACTACTCCAAGGAGACAGTCGTACGCCGCCTCGAAGAAGTGGGGTGCGCTGTAACGGGCGACGACGAGACTTTGCGCGTCACCCCACCGACGTGGCGCACTGACCTCAACGAGCCGGTCGAGCTGATCGAGGAGATTGTTCGTCTCGAGGGCTTGGACGATATTCCGCTCGAGCTGCCGACCCCGCGCGGTGGTCGCGGCCTGTCCCCGGTGCAGCGCCGCCGCCGCGCCGTCACGCACGCGCTAGCGTACTCCGGCTATGTGGAGATCATTCCGACGCCGTTCATGCCCAACACGGTTTTGGACACCTGGGGACTCGAGAGTGGCGACAAGCGCCGCAAGACCGTGCAGGTCCAGAACCCGCTTGATGCCGACTACGCCGTACTGGCCACGACGCTGCTGCCGACGATGCTCGAGGCCGTCGGCCGCAACGTCGCTCGGGGCCGCACGGACCTGGCCCTGTACTCGGTCGCGCAGACCGTGTTCAAGACCGCCGACGAATCTCCGATGCCGAGCGTGCTGGAGCGTCCGACTCCGGAGGTGCTTGAGGAGCTCATCGGTTCCCTGCCAGAGCAGCATCTGCACGCCGCTACCGTGGCGATCGGCAACAAGGAGCTTGAGGGCCCCTGGGGCAAGGGTCGTACGTATACGTGGGCGGATGCGATCGAGTCGGCTCAGATCGTCGCTAAGTCCTGCGGTGTGGAACTGGACATCGAGTCTGCCGAACACCTGCCGTGGCACCCCGGACGTTGTGCGCAGCTTTCCGTCGATGGCAGCGTTGTCGGCTACGCGGGTGAACTCCACCCGCAAATTCTCGAAGCCCTCGGTCTGCCCGAGCGCACCTGTGCGATGGAGATCGATCTGACCGCGCTACCGATAAGCGAGAACCTGCCGGCTCCGGTTCTCTCGGCGTTCCCAGCACTGCACCAGGACATTGCGCTCGTTGTCGATGATGACATCCCGGCTGAAACTGTGCGTCGCACGCTCGTCGAGACGGCAGGCGAGCTGCTGGAAACCGTTGAGCTTTTCGACGTCTACCGCTCCGACGCCCTCGGCGACGGTAAGAAGTCGCTCGCATTCGGTTTGGTGTTCCGTGCCTCTGACCGCACTTTGACGGACGAGGAAGCTAATGAGGCTCGCCTGGCTGCTGCGGAAGCGGCTGCTCAACGTCTCGGAGCCCAGATGCGCGCATAAAATGAATATGGTGGAATAGTTTGCAAGTGTCTGGTCAGATGCGTAGCATGACCGCTATGACAGACAACCAGGGCACTGCAACCGGTACTGACACCGTCACCGTGGCTGTTGCCGGCGCCACCGGGTATGCGGGCGGGGAGATCCTCCGCCTGCTGCTCGGACACCCGCGCTATGCCGACGGGACGTTGAAGATCGGGGCGTTGACGGGCAATTCCAATGCAGGTCAGGGCGTCGATACGCTCATGCCGCACCTGCCGCAGCTCGCGGACCGCGTCATTGAGCCGACGTCGCCGGAAACATTGGCCGGCCATGACGTTGTCTTTCTCGGCCTTCCGCACGGATTCTCTGCAGAGATTGGCTCTGCTCTGCCGGAGGAGACCCTCGTGCTTGACTGCGCTGCGGACTTTCGCCTGCGCAATGCCGACGATTGGACAAAATACTACGGCGGCGAACATGCAGGCTCATGGCCGTACGGCATTCCGGAGATCCCGGGTCGCCGCGAGGAGATCGCCGCGGCCAAACGCATTGCGGTCCCGGGCTGCTTCCCGACGGGCGCTACCCTCGCCGCTTTGCCTGCCGTTGCACATGAACTCGTGGAGCCGCGGCTCAACGTCGTCTCCATCACCGGTGTTTCCGGTGCCGGCAAGAAGGCGAATGTTGACCTGCTGGGGGCAGAAACCATGGGATCGCTGAAGGCCTACAACACCGCCGGCAAGCACCGCCACACTCCCGAGATGGTGCAGAACCTGAGCGAGGTCACGGAGAAGGACGTGAAAGTCAGCTTCACGCCGGTGTTGGCACCACTGCCGCGCGGGATTCTCACCACGGTCACTGCTCCTTTGACGGAAGGGATGACCGAGGATGAGGCGCGGGGCGTGTACGCGGAGTACTACGCGGGCGAGCCATTCATCCACCTCCTGCCGAAGGGCGTACAGCCCCAGACACAGAACGTGGTCGGGTCCAACATGTGCCACGTCCAGGTGGAGGTCGATCAGGATGCGGGAATGCTGCTGGCTACCTCGGCGATTGACAACCTGACCAAGGGCACGGGCGGTGCCGCCGTGCAGTGCATGAACATCGCGCTGGCTGAGATGGGGTTCAACGAAACGGACGGACTGCCCCGGGCGGCAGTCGCGCCCTAAGCAGGTGAAGGAGAGACAATGAGCGCATCTGAGAAAACGGGTGTGACAGCACCCGCAGGCTTTAGCGCCGCGGCAACGACGGCCGGAATCAAGCCGTCCGGAAAACCCGACCTGGCGCTGGTGGTCAACCATGGCCCGCGCTTTGACGCCGCCGCAGTGACGACCCGCAACAAAGTCGTCGCATCACCGGTGAAGGTCACTCGTGACGCGATGACGACGGGCTCACTGGCCGCCGTGGTGTTCAACTCCGGTAATGCCAACGCCTGCAATGGCCGTCAAGGCGATGTGGACGCAGTGGAGATGCAGTCGCTGGCAGCCCAGTCGATCGGCGTAGCACCCGAGGATGTCGCGGTGTGCTCCACGGGCCTGATCGGTGAACTCATGCCCATGGACAAGGTCCGCGCAGGCATCGAAACACTCGGTGGCCAGCTCGGCGACAACGGTCATGAGGCTGCTGTGGCCATTCTGACGACTGACACAGTGGAGAAGCAAGCGCTTGTAGAGCGCGACGGGTGGAGCATCGGCGGCATGGCCAAGGGCGTGGGCATGATGGCCCCGTCGCTGGCGACCATGCTGGTGTGCTTGACTACCGATGCTGATGTGTCTGCGGGGGAGTTGGATCAGGTGCTCAAGGAAGCGTCGAAAAGCACCTTCAATACGCTCGACATTGATGGAGCGACCTCGACCAATGACACTGTCATCCTCATGGCGTCGGGAGCTTCTGGTGTCCAGCCCGACAAGAGCGAATTCGCCGGGGCTATCGGTGAGATCTGCGCTTTTCTGGCTGACCAACTCCAGGCGGACGCTGAGGGTGTGACCAAGCGCGTAGCCGTCACTGTCGAGGGCACTGCCGACGATGAGCAGGCTCTCAACGCCGCACGCACGATCGGACGCGACAACCTGTTCAAGTGCGCCATGTTCGGCTCCGATCCGAACTGGGGCCGCGTGCTCGCCGCGGTGGGCATGGCGGATGCGGAAATGGACCCGGACAACATCAGCGTCTACTTCAACGGCCAGCCGGTCTGCGAGGGCAGCACTGGTGCACCTGGTGCGCGCGAAGTCGACCTCAGCGGCATTGACGTTGACGTGCGCGTTGATCTCGGGACTGGCGGACCCGGAACGGCCACGGTGCGCACCACTGATCTGTCCTACGCCTACGTGGAAATCAACTCGGAGTACTCGACGTAAATGGAACCTTCACAGCTCTCCCGGGCTCTCTCCAATCAGGACCGGGCACACGTGCTCGCCGAAGCTCTGCCGTGGCTGCAGCACTTCCGCGACAAGATCGTCGTGGTCAAGTACGGCGGCAACGCCATGATCGACGAGGACCTGAAGTCCGCCTTCGCCGCTGACATGGTCTTCCTGCGCACCGTGGGTGCGAAGCCCGTCGTCGTGCACGGTGGCGGGCCGCAGATCACCGACATGCTGGGGCGTCTGCAGCTCGACGGCGGCGAGTTCGTCGGCGGGTTCCGCGTGACTACACCAGAGATTCTCGATGTGGTGCGCATGGTGCTCTTCGGCCAGGTCGGCCGCGACCTGCTGGGCCGCATCAACTCGCACGGGCCGTACGCGGTGGGCACCTCGGGCGAGGATGCCGGACTGTTCACGGCGGAGAAGCGTCTTGTCGAGGTCGACGGGGAACTGACCGACATCGGTCTCGTCGGTGAGATTGTCGATGTTGACCCGTCTGCAGTGATGGACATTATCGACGCTGGCCGCATTCCGGTGGTCTCCGGCATTGCCCCCGGAGCGGACGGAAACGTCTACAACATCAACGCCGATTCTGCTGCCGGCGCACTCGCTGCCGCGCTCGATGCTGAGCGCCTCGTTGTACTCACCAACGTCGAGGGCCTCTACACCGACTGGCCGAACAAGGACTCGCTCGTGTCCAAGATCGAGCTCGAGCAGCTCGACGAAATCATGCCGTCGCTCGACTCCGGAATGATCCCCAAAATGGAAGCCTGTGTGACCGCTGTGCGTGGGGGCGTCAGCGCCGCCCACGTCATTGACGGACGGATCCCGCATTCCGTGCTGCTGGAGCTGTTCACCATGGGAGGCATTGGCACCATGGTGCTTCCGGACGAATACGACACCGCAAACTATCCCGACGGAACCGTGTTCAGGAAGGATGATCTGCAGTGAGCAACCAGCAAGCTCTCGGGCAGTGGACCGAGGCGCTGATGAATACCTACGGCACCCCGCAACTGCCGCTGGTCAGCGGCCGCGGCGCCACAGTCCGCGATGCCGAGGGCAACAGTTACATCGACATGCTCGCCGGCATCGCAGTGAACTCACTAGGTCACGCCCACCCGAGACTGGTGGAGGCCGTCGACAGCCAGGTCCGCACGCTCGGCCACATCTCCAACTTCTTCGCCTCCGAACCAGCACTGAGCGTGGCTCAGTCGCTCAAGGAGCGTTTCGGTGATCCATCCGCGAAGGTCTTCTTCTGCAACTCCGGTGCAGAGGCGAATGAGACTGCGTTCAAACTCACCCGCTTGACCGGCCGCACGCGCGTGCTGGCGGCGCTCGATGGCTTCCACGGCCGCACTATGGGCTCGCTGTCTTTGACCGGCCAGCCATGCAAGCAAGCGCCCTTCGAGCCGCTCGTGCCTGGGGTGGAGTTCTACCGTTACGGCGACATTGACCACCTGCGCGAACTCGTCGAGCAGAACGCTGGGAACACTGCCGCCGTCTTCCTTGAGCCGATCCAGGGTGAGACCGGTGTCATCCCAGCGCCGGAGGGATTCCTAGAAGCGGTCCGCCAGCTGTGCGATACCCACGGCATCCTCATGGTCGTCGATGAAGTGCAAACCGGTGTCGGACGCACCGGTGCCTTCTTCGCCCACGCAGCCTCCGGGGTGCAGCCGGACATTGTCACCATGGCCAAGGGGCTGGCCGGCGGGCTACCGATCGGCGCTGTCATCGCGCGCGGTGATGTGGCCGATATGTTCACGCCCGGTTCCCACGGGACCACCTTCGGAGGCAATCCGATCTCCTGCGCGGCTGCCCAGGCAGTGCTGGAGATCGTCGATGATCAGTTCTGTGCTCAGGTGAGGCAGAAGGGGGAGGGGTTGGCCCGTGACGTCGATAAGCTTGACGGCGTTGACCACGTGCGTGGCCGCGGGTTGATGCTCGGCGTCGTGCTGGACAGGCCCGTGGCGAAAGAGGCCGTGCAGATTGGGCTGCAGCACGGTGTTATTCTCAACGCCCCCACTGAGTCTGTGCTGCGCTTGACTCCGCCGCTGGTGATCACCGGCGACGAGCTGCGCGCAGCAACGGACGCGATCGCAACTACGCTGGAGGAAGCACTGTCCCGCTTTGCCAGCTCCAACGGAGGACACCAGTGACCACACCACGCCACTTCCTAGCCGACGACGATGTGACCCCCGCTGAGCAGGCGGAGGTTCTGGCTCTCGCGGCCGAGATGAAGCGCGACCGCTATTCCCGCCGCCCGCTCGAGGGACCAAAGTCTGTTGCTGTTCTTTTCGATAAAACGTCGACGCGCACCCGTTTTTCCTTCATGGCGGGCATCGCTGAGCTCGGTGGTTTCCCGATTGTGGCCGAGACCGGCAACTCGCAGATGGGCAAAGGTGAGACTTTCCAGGACACTGGCGCGACCTTGTCGCGTTACGTCTCCGCGATCGTGTGGCGCACGTACGCGCACTTGAACTTCACGGAGATGGCAGAGGGGGCGAGTGTGCCGATCATCAATTCGCTTTCCGACGATCTTCACCCCTGCCAAATCTTGGCCGACCTGCAAACAGTCATCGAGAACCTATGCCCGGAGGAAGGCCCGGCGGGCCTGCGGGGTAAGCATGCCGTTTACCTAGGTGATGGCGACAACAACATGGCGAATTCCTACATGATCGGCTTCGCCACCGCTGGGATGGACATCACCGTCATCTCCCCGGAGGGATTCCAGCCGCGCACGGAATTCGTGGAACGCGCACGGGCCCGCGCTGCAGAGACAGGTGCAACGGTCGCCGTCACGTCCGATGTGGCGGCCGTGGATGGTGCTGATGTGGTCATCACCGACACGTGGGTGTCCATGGGCATGGAAGAAGACGGCAAGGACCGCCGTACTCCGTTCCTGCCGTACCAAGTGGATGCAGCGATGATGGGCCGTGCCAGCGACGGCGCGATCTTCCTGCACTGCCTTCCGGCGTACCGCGGCAGTGAAGTCACGGCTGAAGTCATCGACGGCCCGCAGTCGCGCGTGTTCGACGAGGCAGAAAACCGCCTGCACGCGCAGAAAGCGCTGCTTGCTTGGCTGTTGGAGAACCAGTAGATGAGCGCACCGAATTCACGTACCGCGCGCCAGGCGAAGATCCTGGCGATTCTCGATCACACCCGGGTGTCTTCGCAAGTGCAGCTGTCCGAGCTGCTCCTGGATGAGGGCATCGATATCACCCAGGCCACTTTGTCGCGAGACCTCGACGAACTTGGGGCGCGTAAAGTGCGACCGTCGGGCGGCGGGCGTTCCTACTATGCAGTCGGGGAGGAGGCCCAGTCGTTCCAGGCCTCGCCAAAGGGGCCGCGCGACAAACTCCGCCGGATGCTCGCGGAACTGGTGGTGTCTGTCGACTACACCGGCAACATTGCAGTGCTGCGCACGCCGGCGGGTGCTGCGCAGTATTTGGCCAGCTATATCGACCGGGTCGCGTTGGAGAAAGTCGTGGGCACCATCGCTGGCGATGACACCATCTTCGTGCTGGCACGCGAACCACTCTCCGGCAGGCAACTCGCCGAGGAATTCATGGGCGACCGGGTCGACGGCGCCGAGGACGCTGAAGAGTAGACTTTCTTCGGCTTAGATCTCAAACAGAACCAATTACACAGATAAGCAAAACAAGGAGCTTTGACACCAATGACTAACCGTGTTGTTCTCGCGTACTCCGGTGGACTGGACACCTCTGTGGCCATCCCGTACCTGGCAGAGATGACTGGTGGTGAAGTCGTCGCCGTTTCCCTCGACCTGGGGCAGGGTGGAGAAGACATGGAGTCCGTGCGTCAGCGCGCGCTCGACTGCGGTGCTGTCGAGTCCATTGTGGTGGATGCCCGCGACGAGTTCGCTGAGGAATACTGCCTGCCCACCATCAAGGCGAACGCGCTGTACATGAAGCAGTACCCGCTGGTGTCGGCGATTTCGCGCCCGCTCATTGTGAAGCACCTCGTGGAGGCCGCGCAGGAGCACGGTGGCACACACGTCGCCCACGGCTGTACCGGTAAGGGCAACGACCAGGTCCGCTTCGAGGTCGGCTTTGTCAACCAGGACCCGGACCTGGAGATCATTGCTCCGGCCCGCGACTACGCATGGACCCGCGACAAGGCCATCGAGTACGCAGAGGGCAAGGACCTGCCGATCGAACAATCCGCTGCGTCTCCGTTCTCCATTGACCAGAACGTGTGGGGCCGCGCCGTGGAAACCGGCTTCCTGGAGGACCTGTGGAACCCGCCGACCAAGGATCTGTACTCCTACACTGAGGACCCGGCGCTGGGTAATGCTCCGGACGAGGTCATCATCTCCTTCGAATCCGGTAAGCCGGTGGCTATCGACGGCCGCAAGGTGAGCGTCCTTGAGGCCATCGAGGAGATGAACCGCCGCGCCGGTGCACAAGGTATCGGTCGCTTGGACATGGTGGAGGACCGCCTGGTGGGCATCAAGTCCCGCGAGGTGTACGAGGCACCGGGTGCAGTCGCACTGATCACCGCGCACCAGGCGCTCGAAGACGTCACCGTCGAGCGCGAGCTCGCGCGTTACAAGAGGCTTATCGACGCTCGCTGGTCCGAAGAAGTCTACGACGGCCTCTGGTTTGCACCGCTGAAGCGCTCCCTCGACGCCTTCATCGAGTCCACCCAGGAGCACGTCACCGGCGACATTCGCATGGCTCTGCACGCTGGCACCGCCACGGTCAACGGCCGTCGTTCCAACCACTCCCTGTACGACTTCAACCTGGCTACCTACGACACCGGCGACACCTTCGACCAGTCCCACGCCAAGGGTTTCGTGAAGCTGCACGGCCTGTCTTCTGAGATTGCCAACAAGCGCGACAGGGCAGCCGCTAACGCAACTGCCCAGGAGTCCTAATGGAAAAGCACGGAACCAACCAGGGCGCACTGTGGGGCGGTCGCTTCTCCGGCGGGCCATCGGAAGCGATGTTCGCGCTGTCTGTGTCCACTCACTTCGACTGGATCCTCGCCCCGTATGACGTGCTCGCGTCGAAGGCCCACGCGAAGGTCCTCAACCGGGCGGGACTGCTGACCGATAGCGACCTCGAGGCCATGCTCGCTGGCCTCGATCAGCTTGGCCGTGATGTTGCTGATGGTTCCTTCGGCCCTGAGCCGACCGACGAGGACGTGCATGGCGCGATGGAGCGCGGTCTCATTGATCGCGTCGGCCCCGAACTCGGCGGCCGCCTGCGCGCTGGCCGATCCCGTAATGACCAGGTTGCTGCGATGTTCCGCATGTGGCTTCGTGATGCGGTGCGTGCTGTCGCACAGGACACGACTGACCTGATCGAAGCTCTGTCCACCCAGGCAGCCGCCCACCCTGACGCCGTCATGCCCGGCAAGACCCACTTCCAGGCGGCGCAACCGATCCTGTTGGCCCATTCTCTGCTGGCGCATGCGCAGCCACTGCTGCGCGACATCGAGCGCATCCGCGACCTGGACAAGCGTCTGGCCGTGTCCCCGTACGGCTCCGGCGCTCTGGCTGGTTCGTCGCTGCAGCTCGACCCCGAAGCGATCGCGGAGGAACTCGGGTTCGACTCTGCGGCCGATAACTCCCTCGACGGTACGTCGTCACGCGACTTCGTTTCGGAGGCCGCCTATGTGCTCGCGCAGATCGGTGTAGACATCTCCCGTCTAGCCGAAGAGATCATTGCGTGGTCGACGCCGGAATTCGGCTACGTCACGCTTGCTGACGCGTGGTCAACCGGGTCATCCATCATGCCCCAGAAGAAGAACCCGGATGTTGCGGAGCTGGCCCGCGGTAAATCCGGCCGGTTGATCGGCAACGTGACCGGCCTGCTGGCCACATTCAAAGCGCAGCCGCTTGCCTACAACCGCGACCTGCAGGAGGACAAGGAGCCGATCATCGACTCGATCGACCAGCTCCGCATCCTGTTGCCGGCGATGACCGGGTTGGTGTCCACCCTGACTTTCCACGAGGACCGGATGCGTGAGCTCGCCCCGGCTGGGTTCACGTTGGCCACGGATCTTGCGGAGTGGATGGTCCGCCAAGGCGTGCCGTTCCGTGAAGCGCACGAAGCCTCCGGCGCATGCGTTCGGATCGCCGAGTCTCGCGGGGTGGATTTGATCGATCTGACGGATGAAGAGCTGGCAAGCGTCGATAAGCGACTCACTCCGCAGGTGCGCGACGTGCTCACGATCGATGGTGCTGTGGCATCCCGCGCGACGCGCGGCGGCACCGCCGGAGTGCGTGTCGCGGAGCAGCGTGAACGTGTGGACGCCGCGAACGCCGATGCCCGTCGTTGGGCACAAACCCCGGTGCGTTCTTAAACGTCAAGTGAATCAAATGAATTCTGTATTCATAATTCCTACCTAGCACCGTGGTTCACAGGCGCTTGACGCGTCCTATACATAAACTGTGGCCATGACCACACAACAAGGCGCACAAGAGGGGTTGCGGAAACCACCTCGAGGGTGCGCCATTTTCATTGGTGTCTTGCTGGCCATCATTGCCCTTGTCGCGGTCTTCATCGGACGCGGGGGCTTGGGTGAGGGGTCGTTCATCTCCGGGCGCGGGTCGAAAGAAGTCACCGGTGTGATCGGTTCGGAAAAGCGCGAGTACTTCGAGGACCCGGAGGTCGTTGACCGTCTGACAGAGCTCGGGTTCACGGTGAATTTCACCACCGCCGGTTCCCGCCGCATCGCCAATGAAACGAATTTGGCGCAGCAGGATTTCGTTTTCCCGTCGTCAGGCCCGGCAGCCCAGAAGATCACTGACCAGGACTCCAATTACTCCGTGGAGTACCCGTTCTTCTCGCCGATGGCGGTAGCAACGTTCAAACCAATCGCTCGCATCCTTGAGAAGGAGGGCGTGGCCACGGAAGCTGCCGGAAAGTACACCCTTGACGTCGGCGAGTTCATCACCCTGACGCAGCAGGGGAAGCGCTGGCGTGATTTCGGGAACACGTTCCCGTCGCAACGCAATGTACAGGTGGCCACCACCGACATCCGCACCTCGAACTCTGCAGCGATGTGGCTGGCAATCCTGGCATGGGAGTTTGGGGAGAGCAACCCCGACAAAGCAGATGACATTGGCTGGCTGACCAACCAGATCGCTCCATTCTTCACCGGCCAGGGTTACACCCAGTCGTCGTCCGCCGGCCCGTTCGCCGACTACCTCAGCCAAGGCATGGGAGCGGTGCCCATGGTGTTGGTCTACGAGGCGCAATTTTTAGGCGAACAGATGAAGGAGAGCTCCCGCATCAAAGACGACATGGTCCTGATGCACCTCGAACCGACCGTACTGGCCAACCACGGCATCGTGGGAATCTCGCCAGAAGGCAAGGAGCTGGCCCAAGCGCTGGCCTCGGACCAAGAACTGCAGCAGCTAGCCGCTAGGCACGGTTTCCGGCCGGCCACCGGAGACTATCTCACCACCGCTATGGAGGGCCACGGCCTTGGCTCCCCGGCGCACTACGACAACTCAGTCGACCCGCCCAGCTTCGACAGAATGGAGAAGCTCATCGAGGGTGTGGGCAACCGGTACGGATCCGTCCCCCCACGTAACCGGGAGGAACAGGAGAAATGAAGAAACTTCTAGCGACGCTTGCGGCACTGCTCGCCGGAACCGCCCTCGTAGCATGCAGCGACGATAACGGAGGCGGGGGAGGAGGCTTCGGCGGCCTTGGCGGGGGCTCCAAAGGCCCACTGACTATCGTGGCCGCGACTGAGTTGCAAGACCTGGAGCCGCTGGTGCAGCAGGCGTCGGAGGACCTCGGCTTCGACATCACCCTGCAATTCCCGGACGGTACCCTGCAGAACTCCCAGGAGCTCAAAGCGGGTAACTTCGACGGTCAGGTGGATGCGACGTGGTTTGCCACTAACCGCTACGTCAATCTCATTGATGCCCAGGGCAAGCTGGCCGATGAAACGAAGATTGCCACCAGTCCCGTTGCTTTCGGTGTGCAGCGGGACAAAGCGCAGGAGCTCGGCTGGGACACGAAACAGCCGACGTGGTCGGACTTCGCCGATGCCGCACGCGAGGGCAAGTTCTCCTTCGGTATGACCGACCCGTCGGCCTCCAACTCTGGTTTCTCCGCGCTGGTGTCTGTGGCGACTGCGATGGCGGATACTGGTTCCGCGCTGACCCAGGAAGACATCCAAAAGGTCGGCACACGGTTGACTGAGCTGTTCCAGGCGCAGTCGTTGGTTTCTGGCTCATCGGGCTGGCTCAAGGATGCATTTCTGGAGAGCCCGGAGCGCGCCGACGCGATCATCAACTACGAATCCACTTTGCATGCCATGCGCAACGAGGGTGCAGATATCGAGGTCATTGTTCCGGCCGACGGCGTTATTTCCGCTGATTATCCGCTGTCCACACTCGCTCAACCGAAAAACGAGAACGCGGCCGAACAGGTCCGCCAGCTCGCAGATTGGCTGCTCGAGCACGAAGAACAAATTGCGGACAGCTACCGCCGCCCCGTCAACAACGCTGAGCTGATGCCCGCTGAGATGAGCGATCAGACCGTCATTGAGCTCGCATTCCCAGCCAGCTACGGCACTGTCGAAGCGCTGCTGGACCGCTACAACAACGACTACCGCCAGCGCGGAACCGCGACCTTCGTCCTGGATACTTCTGGCTCCATGGAAGGTGAGCGCATCGCGTCGCTGCAGCAGATCATGACGTCGCTTATCGACGGCTCCGCTGCCACCTCCACGGGCGACGTGGCCCTGCGCGATGGCGAATTGGTGACGTTCCAGTCCTTCTCCACGGCACCACACGAGCCATTGCTGGGCGAGTTCCTGCGCGACGACCGCATCACCAAAGCCAAGTACCAAGGCTACGTGGATGGCCTTGTGGCAGACGGCCAGACCGCGATCTACGACACGTTGTTCGATGCGCTAAGCAATTCGGATCCGGAGGCGGGCATCAGCTCGATCGTGCTCTTGTCTGATGGTGAAGTCACGCACGGCATGGACTACTACGCCTTTGAGAAGCAGTACCAGGGGCTTTCTCCGGAGCAGCGCTCCATCCCGGTCTTCGTGATTCTTTACGGGGAGGCCAATGCGAGCGAAATGAACAACCTGGCAGAATTGACGGGCGGTGCCGTCTTCGACGCGTTGAACGGCGACTTGGATGCAGCTTTCAAGGAGATTCGTGGCTACCAGTAGTACGCCCAGCCCCTACCAGTCAGGGACACCTGCAACGACAGGAGTGGGGGAGGGGAACTTCTTCACCTCCCGCAAGAACAAAGTCGGGATGAGCTTGGCGGCCCTCGTCATCATTCTGCACGTGATCCTGATCATGGCCACCGGAGTCGGCCTGGGGTTCTTGTGGCCTGTTGTGGCCGTGGCTGCATGGGGTGCTGGCGTTGCTCTGACCCCGCCGTCGGCGCCGAAAGCGATTGCGGCGCCCGCGCCGACGGAACCCATCAACGTTCAGTTGAACCGCGACGTGCGCAACACTCTGCGGGAACTCGTGCGTGCAAAACCGCCGGAGCGGGTGCTCAACCAAGCGTCCGAGCTGGAAGACAACATGCGCTTCATTCTGGATGAGTGGGATGAGTTGCAATCCACCCCGGAGCACCAACAAACGGTATGGAACATCGTGAAGATCTACTTGCCGGAAGTGGTGAACACCTACGTCAACGCCCCGCAGTATCACAGCGCTGAGGCGGCTGCGGTCATGGAGGATTCACTGTCAACGCTGACCGGCGCGCTCGAGCGGATCAAGCTAGGCGTGGTCGACCACAGTCTGCGGACGATGGATTCCCAGGCCCGCACACTGCGCGAGACCTTCGGCAATCTTCCGGGGCTGGACCAGACCTAGCCCGAGCCCGAGAATGCCCGAGAATGCGCAGGGGTACGATTGACCAATATGACGGCCGATAAACCCACGCTCGACCCCCAGCTCCTCGAGGTGCTCGCGTGCCCGCAAGACAAGGGTCCGCTCGACTACGACCACGAGGAGCAACTGTTAATCAACCCGCGGATGGGCATTGCCTACCGCATTGATGACGGTATTCCGGTGCTGCTTATCGACGAAGCTCAGCCGCACCCCGCAGACAACGAGGTTTGAAAGGAACTGCTTTATGGCGAACATTATTGATGAACTCCAGTGGCGTGGATTGGTCAACCAGTCCACGGATCTCGAGGCACTCAAGGACCAGACAGCGAACCCGATCACGCTGTACGCGGGCTTCGATCCGACCGGTCCGTCCCTGCACGCGGGCCACTTGGTCCCCCTGCTCATGCTGCGCAGGTTCCAGGAAGCCGGACACCGGCCGATCGTTCTCGCTGGCGGTGCAACGGGTTTGGTTGGCGATCCGCGTGAGGTCGGTGAGCGGTCTATGAACACCGCCGACACTGTCGAGGATTGGGCGCAGCGAATCACCGGCCAACTGCAGCGTTTCGTCTCCTTTGAAGGCGACAATGCCGCCGTACTGGTTAACAACGCCGAGTGGACCAACGACATGTCGGTGATCTCGTTCCTGCGCGACATCGGCAAGCACTTCTCTTTGTCGACGATGCTGTCGCGCGAGACGGTCAAGCGCCGTCTTGAGGGAGACGGTATCTCCTATACGGAGTTTTCTTACATGCTGCTGCAGGCGAACGACTTCGTGCAGCTGCGGCGCCGTCATGATTGCATCCTGCAGATCGGCGGGTCGGACCAGTGGGGCAACCTGGTCGCGGGCGTCGACCTGAATCGCCGTGTCGACGGCGCATCGGTCCATGCTTTGACCGTGCCGCTGGTCACGGACTCGGAGGGCCAGAAGTTCGGTAAGTCCACCGGTGGCGGGTCACTCTGGCTCGATCCCGAGATGACCAGCCCGTACCGCTGGTACCAGTACTTTGTGAACACGGCGGACGCCGATGTGATCCGCTACCTGCGCTGGTTCACGTTCCTCACCCAGGATGAGCTCGCCGAGCTGGAAACTGAGGTGGAGGAGCGCCCGTTCAGGCGCGAGGCCCAGAAGCGTCTCGCCCAGGAGATGACCGACCTTGTTCATGGGCCGGAGGCGACGAAGGCTGTCGAACTGGCGTCTCAGGCCCTGTTCGGCCGTGCGGAGCTGTCTGAGCTGGATGAGCAGACTCTCGCCGCCGCTGTCTCTGAGACGGATGTCTTTGAGGTTGAGGCTGGTGCGCCGCGCACCATTGTTGATCTGCTGGTGGGCACTGGCCTGGTGGACTCGAAGGGTGCCGCTCGCCGGGCTATCAAGGAAGGTGGTGCTTACGCCAACAACGAGCGTATTGAATCTGAGGAGTGGGAACCTACCGCGGAAGATCTGCTGCACGGTTCATGGGTTGTTTTGCGCCGCGGCAAGAAGAACTTTGCCGGCGTGAAGGTGCACGGTTAGAGGAGGACTGAGATGAGCAAAGACGGCCAACCGAGAACGCATGCCAACCGGGGGCGCCGGGACGGACGTGAGGACAAGAAGGTCCGGCACGACCGCTCCAACCCGTACCGCCAGGGCTTCCGCGAGGAGCGCATGGCGCAGAAGGAAAATGAGCCGTCCATTCCGGACGACATCGACCCGTCTGACCTCGACCCATCTGTTCTGCAAGACCTCCGTGTGCTGGCGAAGGACAACGCTGACAAAGTGGCTAAGCACATGATCATGTCTGCTACGTGGATGGCGGATGATCCCCGGCTCGCTTTGGCGCATGCCCGCGCCGCGAAGAACCGTGCAGGTCGCGTTGGTGTCGTGCGTGAAGCAGCAGGCATTGCTGCGTACCACGCTGGGGAGTGGAAGGAAGCGCTGTCTGAGTTGCGAGCAGCACGCAGGATGAGCGGCGGCCCTGGTCTGCTTGCTGTCATGGCCGACTGTGAACGCGGTCTGGGCCGCCCCGACAAGGCGATCGAGATCGGGCGTAGCCAGGAAGCACAGCAGCTCGATCCTGAGTCGCAGGTCGAACTGGCGATCGTTGTTGCGGGGGCGCGCCACGACCTCGGCCAACACGAGGCTGCGCTGGCGACGCTGCAGCAGCTCAATCCCACCATCGATGAGAAGAAGGTGGGGGACTTCGCCCACACCCGTCTTTCCTACGCCTATGCGGATGCTCTTGCCCAGGTCGGCAGGACTGATGAGGCCCGGACGTGGTTCGAGCACGTCAAGAAGGTCGATAGTGATGAGATGACGGATGTCGCACAGCGGTTGAAGGAGTTCAGCTAAGCAATGCTTATCAGCGGTTACGACGCTCTGCTTCTCGACCTCGACGGAACAGTCTGGCACGGTGATGCGCCGATCCCGGGCGCAGTCGATGCGATCAACGCTGCAATCACCTCTGGGCGCCGCGCCGCATACATTACGAACAACGCTTCCAAGGCGCCACGCGACGTCGCAAGCAAGCTGCAGTCCATCGGGCTCAAAGCGACTGAAAAGGACGTGATGACGTCCGCGCAAGCCGCAGTCCAACTCGCGCAGCAGCACGCGGCTCCGGGCGCGGCAGTGCTCGTGGTCGGTGCCGACTCATTCCGTGACCTTGTCCGTGAAGCTGGTTTCACTGTGGTGGACTCCGCTGACGACGCACCGGTGGTCGTACTCCACGGGCACTCGCCTGACAACGGATGGCGGCACCTGTCGGAGGCAGCGCTGGCTATTCAGGCCGGGGCGACGTATCTGGCGAGCAACCTGGACTCGACGTTGCCGATGGACCGGGGGTTCATGGTGGGCAACGGGTCCATGGTCGCAGCTGTCACGAACGCCACCGGTGTCACCCCGCGGGCTGCGGGCAAACCCGGTCCTGCCATGTTCACCCTCACGCGTGACAACCTCGGTGTGAAAGCACCGCTTGTCATTGGTGACCGCCTCGACACGGACATCGCCGGTGGTGTCGCTGCGGGCATGGACACGTTGCACGTGCTCACAGGCGTTTCCGGCCCACGCGCACTCATTTCTGCGCCGGCCGAGCAGCGCCCGGCCTTCATTGCCGAGGACATGTCTGTGCTTGTCGACGCTTCGGTGGAGCCCGACCAGCTACGTCCATGCGCCCAAGGCGGATTCACCGCGGCGGTGGAACGGGACGATGACACTGGGGAACCGGTGGTTGTGCTGGACGGGGGAGATGAGACGTCGACAAGCATGCAGGCTCTGCGCACAGTGTTGAAGGCGGCCTGGAGCCTTGGTGCTGGTGAGGTGCCCGATGTGGAAGCGACATCAGCTGCTGCGCGCCGTGCCGTGGGAAGCTGGTGGTGATAGTGGGTACTCCCGAGCAGCTGACCGAGCGCTTCGAAACGGCGATGGCTCAAGCGCCGGAGGACCTCGCCGGTGAACTAGCCCAGTACGAGGCCGCGTACACGGTCCTCGCCGATGCATTGCAGGACCAGTCCTAATGGGGCAGGGTCCAGGGCGCCGTCGCCTTGACGCAGAGTTGGTGCGCCGCAAGATTGCGCGGTCCCGTGAGCAAGCCGTCGAGTGGATCAAAGCGGGCCGAGTCGAGGTCGGCGGGTTCACCGCGACAAAGCCCGCGACGGTCGTCGAACCTGACGTGTCCATCAAAGTCGCTGAAGCCGACGGTGATGATTGGGCGTCTCGCGGCGCCCACAAGCTGCTCGGTGCCCTTGAGGCATTCGAGCCGCAGGGCCTGTCCATCGCAGGAAAGCGCGCTCTTGATGCTGGCGCCTCCACAGGCGGTTTCACCGATGTCCTGCTGCGCCGCGGTGTTCGCGAGGTCGTGGCTGTTGACGTCGGGTATGGCCAGCTGGTCTGGCGGCTGCAGGACGACGACCGTGTCACTGTGCTGGACCGGACTAACATCCGGCATCTCACCCCTGAACTCATGGGCGGGACAGCGGAGCTGATGGTCGGCGACCTGTCTTTCATCTCGCTCGAGCTGGTGCTGCCTGCTATCGCACAATGCATGGCTGATGGTGCGGATCTGCTGCCCATGGTCAAGCCGCAGTTCGAGGTGGGCAAGGACCGCCTGGGTAGCGGCGGGGTGGTTCGTTCAGCGGAGTTACGCGCGGAAGTCACCCTCGATGTCGCCCGTTTTGCGCTGTCATTGGGGTTGAGTTGCCGCGGTGCGGTGGCGTCACCGCTGCCCGGGCCGAGCGGGAACGTAGAATACTTCCTATGGCTCGTTCACGATGGCGGTGAAAGCGCACCCGATGATGGGGAGCTGACTGCCATGATCACGCGTGCAGTAGAGGAAGGACCGAAGAACTAATGGCACAAAGCGACACCGACCGCTGCGTACTCTTGGTCCCGCACACCCGGCGCGAGGGCAACATTGCTTCTGCGGCGCGTGCGACAGAGCTGCTCATGCAGGCGGGCATCACCGTTCGTCTTGTCGGGGAGGATGAGCTGCCGTTCACGGACAACTATCCGGTTCTCGGCCAGATCGAGCAGGTCGCCCCGAACGATGAGGCGGCTGCCGGATGTGAACTCGTGCTCGTGCTCGGCGGTGACGGCACCTTCCTGCGGGCAGCTGGTATGGCCCGTGCACAGGATGTCCCCGTTTTGGGCATCAATTTGGGCCACATCGGCTTCCTCGCCGAATGGGAGGAAGACAGCCTGGAAACTGCGATCCGGCGCGTGATCGACCGCGAGTACACCGTCGATGACCGCATGACGATCGACGTGACGGTGCACGACTCCAACAACGACCAGATCGGCCAGGGGTGGGCGCTCAATGAGGCAAGCCTGGAAAACCTCGACCGCCGTGGTGTGCTGGACGCGATTCTGGAAGTCGACTTCCGTCCGGTGAGTTCTTTCGGGTGCGATGGCGTGCTCATTTCCACGCCCACGGGTTCGACTGCCTATGCGTTCTCCGCAGGTGGCCCGATCTTGTGGCCGGAGCTCGACGCGATCCTTGTTGTGCCGAACAACGCCCACGCGCTGTTCACCAAACCCCTAGTCGTCTCGCCGCGTTCCAGGGTGGCTGTCGAGTCGCTCATCACCACGACCCCTGCAGACGTGGTGCTCGACGGCTTCCGGCACCTGGACATGCCGCCGGGGTCCCGCCTTGACGTCGTGCGCGGTGTAAAGCCCGTGCGCTTGGTGCGTTTGGACGATTCACCGTTCACTGACCGCCTCGTGCATAAGCTTCAGCTGCCGATCAATGGCTGGCGTGGCCCGGTGCTGAAAGAAGACAAGACGTACGGCGACAACGTGACGCGACGCTAATGCTTCTCGATCTCACTATTGACAACTTGGGCGTCATCCCGCACTCCCATGTCGAATTCGCCCCGGGTTTGACCGTTCTCACTGGTGAAACCGGTGCCGGTAAGACCATGGTGGTTACCGGGCTTCGCTTGCTCACGGGTGGTCGCGCCGACGCTTCGAAGGTGCGCACGGGTGCGGACCATGCGAGTGTGCAGGGATCCTTCAGCACGGAGGGGCTTGTCGACGGCGCCAGCCACGCCGTCGCCACCCTCGCCGAGGACGCGGGCGCTGAGCCTGATGAGAACGGCGATTACCTAGCCGCCCGTTCGGTCAAAGCGACAGGTCGTTCCCGCGCGCATCTGGGCGGCCGCACCGTTCCGGCCGCCACCCTGGCTGACTTCACTGCGCACGTTCTCACCATTCACGGACAGAACGACCAACTCCGTTTGCTCTCACCGGCAGAACAGCTCAGCGCCCTTGACTCTTTCGATCCAGCAATTGCTCCTCTGCGTGAGGCGTATGGGGAATCCTTCTCTGCGTGGCGGGCCGCGGTCAAGGACTTGAAGGAACGCACGGAGAAGCGCCGTGAACTCGCTCAGGAGGTGGACCGCCTGGAGTTCGCCATCGGAGAGATCGACGAAGTCGACCCCCAGGAGGGGGAAGATGCCGAGCTAGTGGAGACCATTAACCGGCTGCAGGACGTCGACGCACTGCGTGAGGCTGCGGAGGAAGCAGTCGTGGCCATTGACGGCGCCGAGGCTGCCGGTGGTTTCGGCGGCAGCGCCGACGGTGACGCCTCCGCATCATCGCTCGTCGGTGCAGCTGGTGCCGCGCTGACTGGTGCGAGCGACGGTCAGCTACGTGAGCTTGGCAACCAACTGGGTGATGTCGCCGCGATACTTTCGGATGTTTCCGGCGAGCTGAACGCGTACTTGTCCAACCTTCCCAGCGACCCGGAAGAGCTCGACCGCCTTCTCCAGCGCCAGCAAGAGCTCAAGGCGCTGACCCGTAAGTACGCTCCCGACGCAGCCGGCATTATTGCGTGGCGCGCGAAAGCAGCGAAGCGTTTGGAGTCCATCGATACGTCCGCGGAGGCGATCGAGGAGCTGAAGAAGGCCGTGGCGTCCCACGAAAAGTCCATGACAGCTGCGGCATCCAAGTTGACGGCAGCGCGGAAGAAGGCTGCGAAGGCGTTCGAGAAAGCGGTCACGGGTGAGCTGCGTGGCCTGGCGATGCCGAAAGCGCGCATTGTCGTCGCCGTGGACTCAGCCAAGGATCCGCAGGACTTCACGCGCGACGGGGCAGACGTCGTGGAGTTGCGGCTTGCACCCAATGACGCGTTGGAACCACAGCCGCTGGCATCGAGCGCATCCGGTGGTGAGCTCTCGCGCGTCATGTTGGCCCTCGAAGTCATTTTGTCTGAACGGCGCAGTGGTGCCACGCTGGTCTTTGACGAGGTTGACGCTGGCGTCGGTGGCCGTGCGGCCGTTGAGATTGGGCGTAGGTTGGCGCGGTTGGCGATGAATAATCAGGTCATCGTCGTCACGCACTTGCCGCAAGTCGCGGCGTACGCCGACTCGCATCTGCATGTGTCCAAGAATGTGGGCGATGAGTCGGTGACTTCTGGCGTGCAGCTGCTCGGCGACGATGACCGCGTCGATGAGCTCGCTCGGATGCTTGCCGGTATGGACGATTCCGCGACCGGTCGAGCGCACGCCGCGGAGCTATTGAGCAAGGCCAAAGCCGACGTGGAGGGCTTTTCCCCGCGCGCCTAACCCGATTTGAGTGCTTGAAACGGCAAGATCTGGGGTTATGAGCTCAATCTTCAACCCCGCCTCCACGAGCACCCCGAGCACTCCCAGCGCAGCAGAGAGTGCTGATCTCACCGGTGCGTTGCGCGACTGCACCCCACAGGGCAAGGGTCTGCGCAAGCTGTCCGAGGGCGACATTGCGATTGTCGACGCCCCGGACATGTCCCGCCGTGAAGCTCAGCTGCTCGTGGAAAAGCGCCCCGCCGCAGTGGTGAACATTGCCCCCTTCTCGTCCGGCAATATCCCGAACTACGGGCCGCAGCTGCTGCTCGACGCCGATATCCGCTTGCTTGAGGGGGCTGGCGCTGCCACCCGCGAAGCGTTCCGCGACGGCAAGAAGGCGACGTTGACTGCTGACGGCGAGATCATCGTCGGCAAGAAAGTCATCGCTCAGGCCGAGCCGCTCGATCAGGCGGCCGTTGAGTCATCCTTCGACAACTCGCAGCGCGAACTCGTCGACCACATGGAAGCCTACTTCGGCAACACCACCGAGTTCATTCACACCGAATCGCCCTTGCTTGTCGACGGCGTAGGCGTCCCCGAACTCGGCGACGTGATGGACGGCAAGAAGGTGCTCGTGGTCAGCCCGACGCTGGACACCCGCGAGAAGATTTCCAATCTGCGTCACTTCATCCGCGAGTTCCAGCCCGTTGTCATCGGTGTCGGCGCTGCGTCTGACACGCTTCTCGACCTCGGCTACTCCTGCGATTTCATTGTCGGTGATCCGGCGGACATCTCGTCCGACAACCTGCGCGGTGATGCCCGCGTGATCCTCCCCGCTGACCCAGATGGCCACGCCGCGGGTCTCGAGCGCATCCAGGATCTCGGTGTCGGTGCCGTGACGTTCCCCGCTGCCACTGATTCGCCGACCGATCTCGCGATTCTCTTGGCGGTCTACCATAACGCAGAGATCATCGTCACGGCCGGCGACTCAGTGGACCTCGACAGGATCTTCGCCGGTGCGGACCACGCTGCGCCACCTGCCATGCTGGCTCGTCTCAAGGCAGGGGACCGCATCGTCGATTCGCAGGTGATTGAGAACCTCTACCGCCCGTCGTCTAGTGGCGGTGTCGCTTGGGCGTGGGCAATCCTCGGCCTGTTGGTGGCTATCGCAACGATCGTCGTCATCGTCGGTGTCATGGGTAACGGCACGTTTGTGGACAACCTCATCGACTCGTGGAACAACTTCGCCCTGGCCGTTCAGAACCTGTTCAAGAACTAGAGGAGAGGAGGGAAACAAACATGCCGAAACAGAATTCCGGGGGTGCTGGCTGGTTCACCAGCGGTGTTACGTGGGGCATTGCCGGGGGCATCGCTCTCGGTGCTCTCGTGGTGGCTCCGGCGATGGCGCCGATCGCGAACAACTCCTTCAACAACATCGGGGGTTCTTCGACCCCTGAAGGCGAGCAAAAGGATAAGGGCCGAGCTGACAATCGTGAAGCGAACGCGGCGAATGCGCTGCTGGCGCAGTCGTCGACACGCATTGTCGAGGGCACGCTGACCGGTCGCCCGTACCTCATCATCCGCACTCCGGACGCGAATGATGATGATGTGAGCACCACGAGCTGGCTTGCTGAAATGGCAGGCGGTACCAAGGCTGGCCAGATCACGCTGACGGACAAGTTCCTCTCCCAGGATGGTGCGGACGAGCTGCGCTCGATCATCGCCAACACTCTCCCTGCCGGCGCTCAGCTGTCGGTGGATAACCAAGCGCCGGGCATTCACGCAGGCGAATCCCTTGGTGCGGCGCTCATGTTCGATCAGGCCACGGGTGCACCGCTGGCTACCGTTGAAGATCGTGCGATGGTTCTGCAGACTCTGCGCGAGGCGGGCTTCATCGAGTACGAAGACGGCACCATCACACCGGCTCAAGGCATCATCGTTGCCACCGGTGAGGCCGAGGGCGGCGAGGAGTTCGCCTCGAATGTCCTTGCAGATCTTGTCCGCGGTCTGGACTCCCGCGGGGATTCTGTTGTCCTCGCCGGGCGCCGGGGCGCCGCAGAGGACAAGGGCCCCATCGCGGTGGTCCGCGACGACCCGAAGGCGAACGAGAGCATCTCCACCGTGGACTCGCTGGAATCCGAAACAGGCCGAATCTCGGCCGTGCTGGCCCTGGCAGAGCAGATCAACGGCGGCTCCGGTTCGTACGGTTCAGCAGACAATGCCCAGGCACCAGCCCCGGAGCGTGGATAGTGCGCCACGAATTCACGGTCACGGATTCTGAGTTGCTTGTTGACGCTCCCATTCTCGCCCTGCGCCGCGATACGGTCACTATGCCCGGTGGAAACACGGCAAAGCGGGAGATTGTCGAGCACTTCGGGGCGGTAGCGGTCGTCGCGCTCGACGATCAACAGCGCATCGCCATGGTCGAGCAGTACCGTCACTCCGTCGGCGCTCGGCTGTGGGAGCTGCCCGCAGGCATTCTCGACTTTGCAGGCGAGGATGAGCTGGACACCGCTAAGCGCGAGCTGGTGGAAGAAGCCGGCCTTGAAGCCGCGGAGTGGTCGCTGCTCGTTGACCTGGTCACCTCGCCCGGTTTCGCCGAGGAAGCCGTCCGCATTTTCTTGGCCGCTGAGCTCTCCCACGTGGAGCGTCCCGAGGCCGAGGATGAGGAAGCTGATATGGACTTTGCGTGGGTGCCGCTGGGCGATGCCCGTGCGGCCGTCATGGACGGGCGCATCACCAACTCGATCGCTATCGCTGGTGTGCTCGCCGCGTCCGAGGTCGTTGCGGGCCGTGCAACAGCGCGCAGCACCGATGTCCCGTTCGCTCTCCGACCAACCCACATGGCAGATAGGCGCCAAAAGCAGGGCATTGTGCCCGATATGAAGAAGAAGCAGTGAGCGCCGAAGCACTCGGCAAGCTGTGGCTCGATCACCTCGCGGTGGAGCGCGGCCTGTCAGCCAACACGCTGAGCAATTACCGGCGTGACGTTGACCGCTACGTCACATGGCTGGAATCAGCAGGAAAAACAGACCTGAATAACGTGACCGCGTCCGACCTCGGGGACTATGTAGCGGATCTGCGTCGTGGGGGACTGGCGTCGTCCTCCGCTGGTCGGGCGCTCGTCGTTGCGCGCGGGCTGCATAAGTTCGCCACCGTGGAAGGCGCCGTCGCCGCCGACGTTGCTGCCGGGGTGTCACCGCCGAAAACAGGGGAGAAGCTTCCGGACACGCTCAGCATTGAGGAAGTGGGCTTGCTTCTCGACGCATGCCCCACTCACACCCCAGCAGACCTCCGGGACAAAGCGTTACTCGAAGTCCTTTACGCCACTGGTGCCCGTGTTTCTGAAGTGCTCGGTCTCGTGGTTGACGATGTGGTCGGTCTCGATGACGGGACGTTCATCAAAGTCACCGGCAAGGGAAATAAGCAGCGCATCGTTCCCGTCGGCAGCGCTGCCCGTGAAGCGGTGGAGGCGTACCTTGTCCGCGGCCGCCCCGCAATGTCGAAGGGCAAGACCCATGCACTGTTTCTGAATAAGCGCGGCGGTGCCCTATCGCGGCAAAGCGCGTGGACGGTGATCAAGGATGCGGCGGGGCGAGCGGGCGTCGATAAGCATATTTCTCCGCACACTCTGCGCCACTCGTTTGCAACGCACCTGCTGGAAGGCGGGGCAGATGTGCGTACGGTGCAGGAGTTGCTCGGGCACGCTTCTGTGACGACGACTCAGATTTACACCCACGTCACCCCGGAGAATTTGCGCGAAGTATGGCGCACGGCGCACCCCCGATCCTAAACGTGGAAAATGACATCTGTGTAAGATAGCCACCATGACGGAGGATGGACTCTTCGATACGCCGGGTATCGGCCTGACGGGCCGCCCTATCCGCGAACTGCCGCAGCCGGAGCGGCTAGATAAGCACGGCCCCGCCACGATCATCTCCATGGTCAACCAGAAAGGCGGCGTGGGCAAGACCACGTCATCCATCAACCTCGGGGCTTGCCTCGCCGAACATGGGCGAAAAGTCCTCCTCGTCGACCTTGACCCGCAGGGCGCGCTCTCTGCGGGTCTGGGGATTACCCAGGACGAAGACCAGGTCACCGTCTACGACTTGATGTTGGACAACACCGCGTCCATCCATGCCTCCATCAAGCACACGAACGTGTCCGGCCTGGACATGGTTCCGGCGAATATCGATCTCTCCGCGGCGGAGATCCAGCTGGTGAACGAAGTCGGTCGCGAGCAAACGCTTGGCCGTGCACTGCGTCCGGTGCGCGGTGAGTATGACTACATCATCATCGACTGCCAGCCGTCCTTGGGGCTGCTTACTGTGAACGCATTGGCGTGCTCGCAGGGCGTGATCATCCCGATGGAGTGCGAGTACTTCTCCCTGCGTGGGCTCGCGCTGCTGACGGACACCGTGGAGAAGGTGCGCGACCGCATTAACTTCGACCTCGACATCGTCGGAATTCTGGTCACAATGTTCGACCGCCGCACCACCCACTCCCGCGAGGTCATGGACCGCGTGGTGGAAGTCTTCGGCGACCGGGTCTTCGACACCGTGATCACCCGCACCGTCCGCTTTCCGGAGACTTCCGTGGCAGGCGAGCCAATCATCACGTGGGCACCGAATTCACCGGGCGCGGAGCAGTACCGCAGTCTTGCGCTCGAGGTCATTGATCGGACAACATGACCGCGAATATTCAAGAGGGCTACCAGCCGGAGATCACCGGCTTCACCTTGGTCCTCAACAACTTCGAGGGCCCGTACGACCTGCTGCTCAACCTCATTGGGGCACGCAAGTTCGATGTCACTGAGGTCGCTCTGGCCGAGGTCACTGATGAGTTCATCGATTATGTGCGTCAACTGGGGGAGACCGCTGAGCTCGACGAGATCACAGAGTTTCTTGTCACCGCCTCCACGCTGCTGAGCCTGAAAGCACAGCGCCTGTTGCCAAAGAGTGGGGAAGAAGACGAGGACGACCTTGAGCTGCTGTCGACCCGAGACCTTCTCTTCGCACGCCTGCTGCAGTACCGCGCCTACCAAAAGGCCGCTGATCAGTTTGAGCGCTGGCAACGCGAAGCTCGCCGCCGCTACCCGCGCGCGGTGGGCATGGAAGAGCAGTTCCTCGACCTCTTGCCGCCGGTGCAGCTGGGGCACACTGCAGGCAGTTTCGCGGAACTGGCTGCGTCAGTCTTCCGGCCTAAACCACCGGAGGAAGTGCGGGTCGACCACCTCCACGCCCCGCCTGTCTCCGTGCCAGAACAGGCAGGCAAGCTGCTGGACACCCTCAAGGTTGCGGGTCCGGACACGTGGCTGACGTTCGCAGCTCTCACCCGGGACTGCACTCGGTCGATGGAAGTAGTTGGCCGGTTCCTCGCCGTGCTGGAGCTCTACAAAGCGCACGCCATTGACACCCAGCAAGAAGAGGCGCTGGGTCCGTTGGACATTGCGTGGACCGGTAAGGACGTTGACCCTGCCGTCATCGCTGCGCAGAACTGGGAGTAGACGTGAACTCATCGCCTGAGCTGCCCATGGTCTCCCAGCTGAGATCGCAGATCGAGTCCATCATCTTGGTCGTGGAAACTCCAGCAACAGCAGAAGATTTGGCTGGTGCGCTGTCTGTCCCGGTGAGCGATGTGCGGGGTGAGCTCGAGGCCTGGGCGGCGGAACTCAACGACCGCGGATCCGGCATGGACCTGCGAGAGACGTTGGAGGGGTGGCGGCTGTATACCCGTCCAGCTAACGCCGAGGTTGTTGAGGCATTCCTGCTCGACGGCACACAGACGAAGCTCTCCCGTGCCGCCATGGAGACGCTCGCCGTTGTCGCTTACCGCCAGCCGGTCACGCGAGCACAAGTGGCAGCAATCCGCGGCGTGAATGTGGACGGTGTCATGCGTACTTTGACGCTGCGCGGGCTCATCGCCGAGGTTGATCCAGATGAATCCTCAGGTGCTCACCGCTACATCACCACCGAGCTTTTCCTCGAGCAGATTGGAATAGACTCGCTGGACCGCCTGCCCGATCTTGCGCCGCTGCTGCCGGATGTGGACGCGATCGAAGAGTCTTGGTAATGGCCCTAACACACTGGTAGCTTGGGTAACCATGACTCCTCCCGCTCGCCGAGAAGGCACACCGGACAAGTTCTATCTCTCCAACGCGAAGCCCGCCAAGCACCAGAACGTCAGCTTGAGCAAGCGCCGAGAGGCCGCTGAGAAAGAACCCCACCCACTCGAAGACAACTGGTGGGACCATCGCGACGACTCAGTTGCCCCCGAAGGCAAAGCCATCAGCGACGATGCAGAAACCGCAGCACGGAAAAAGCGTGGCGACGGCATCCGTCTGCAAAAGGTCCTCGCCCAGGCTGGTGTGGCGTCCCGCCGCCACTCCGAGGTGATGATCGATGAGGGCCGCGTTGAAGTCAACGGCAAGATCGTGCGCCAGCAGGGTGTGCGCGTGGACCCGAACGTTGACATCATTCGCGTCGACGGTGTGCGCGTGAACGTCAATGAAGACCAGCAGTACTTCGCGCTGAACAAGCCGCGCGGCGTGCACACGACCATGGAAGACGAGTTGGGCCGTCCGTGCGTGGGTGATTTCGTCGCGGACCGTGTGGCAGCGGGCCAGCGTCTCTTCCACGTCGGCCGTCTTGATGCCGACACGGAAGGCTTGCTGCTGCTCACCAACGACGGTGAGCTGTCCAACCGTCTCATGCACCCCAAGTACGGCGTGGAGAAGACCTACCTGGCCACAGTTCTCGGCGAGGCCAAGCCTGCGCTTGTGCGCGAGCTCAAGAAGGGCATTGAGCTTGAGGATGGGGTGGCGAAGGCTGACTACGCTCAGATCGTCGATACGCACCAGGGCCAGTCGCTGATCCGCCTGGTCATTCACGAAGGCCGCAAGCACGTCGTGCGCCGCATGCTCAAGGAGGCCGGCTACCCGGTCCAGCGGCTGGTGCGCACGAAGATTCACACGGTGCAGCTTGGCGAGCTCAAGCCCGGCGCGATGCGCGCCCTCAACGATTCCGAGCTGACTGCGCTGTACAAGGCGGTGGAGATGTAATGAGCCAGATTTCCAATATGCCCAACGGGGGCCTCATTCTCGCTGTCGATGGCCCTTCCGGTACCGGCAAGTCCACGACGTGCCGCACGTTGGCGAAGCAGCTCGACGCGAAGTACGTCGATACAGGCGCGATGTACCGAGTGGCGACGCTCGCTGTCCTTCGCGCTGGTGTCGATCCCTCCGATACAGATGCGGTCATCGAAGCCACGCGCGATCTTCCGTTGGAGGTCAGCGACGATCCGGATTCCACCGAGGTGCTTTTCGACGGTGAAAACGTTGCCCGCGAGATCCGTGAACGCGAGGTCACGCAAAACGTTTCTGCTGTGTCCGCCATTCCTGAAGTGCGCGTCAACCTCGTCGAGCTGCAGCGCAAGCTGGCGCATGACGCGCACCGCGCCATTGTTGAAGGCCGCGATATTGGCACCGTCGTGCTTGTCGACGCCCCAGCCAAAGCCTTCCTTACCGCCTCACCCGAGGTGCGGGCCACACGGCGCTACAACCAGGACACCGCAGCCGGCCGCGACGTGGACTACGACACGGTTTTGGCCGATGTAATCCGCCGCGACGAGCTCGACTCTTCCCGCGCGACGAGTCCGCTGCGCCCCGCTGAAGATGCAGCCGTGATCGACACCTCGGAGATGAGCAAGGACGACGTGCTGGACAGCCTGATCGGGCTGATCGAAAGGAGCGCACAGTGACGCACCCACACGATGAAGACGAGATCGGGTTCTTCGAGAGTGATTTCGACGAGGCTGACTTCGATGAGTCGGAGTTCGGTGAAGCTGATTACGGTGAGCCTGAGTCCGATTCCGACTTTTCTGACGATGACCTGACCGAAGAAGAATGGGCGGAAGTAGAGGAAGCCTTCGGTATCACCGCCGATGGCCACCTCGAAGAAGCCTTGCCTACGGTGGCTATTGTCGGCCGGCCAAACGTGGGTAAGTCCACGTTGGTCAACCGGTTCCTTGGGCGCCGTGAAGCTGTTGTGGAGGATCACCCTGGTGTGACCCGTGACCGCGTGAGCTACCTGTCGGACTGGAACGGGCAGCGCTTCTGGGTGCAGGACACCGGTGGCTGGGATCCGGACGCGAAGGGCATTCACGCCTCCATCGCGCACCAGTCCGAAGCGGCAATGGCTGATGCTGACGTCATTGTCATGGTCGTCGACTCCCATGTCGGTGTCACCGAATCGGACGCTGTCATGGCGAACAACCTGCAGCGCTCCGAGGTCCCTGTGATCCTTGTGGCGAACAAGTTCGAGTCTGAGTCCCAGTGGGCGGACGTCGCCGAGTTCTATTCGCTCGGTCTTGGTGACCCATGGCCCGTATCGGCACTGCACGGCCGCGGCGGTGCCGACGTTCTCGATGAGATCGTCAAGTCGTTCCCGGAGGAGCCCAAGTCGGCGAACTCGGTCACGGAAGGACCGCGCAGGGTTGCGCTCGTCGGAAAGCCGAACGTCGGCAAGTCTTCGCTGCTGAACAAGCTGTCGCGGTCGGACCGTGCGGTCGTCGATAATGTCGCGGGCACCACCGTTGACCCCGTCGACGAGCTCATTCAACTTGACCAGAAGCTGTGGCGTTTCATCGACACCGCTGGTCTGCGCAAGAAGGTCAAGAACGCCGAGGGGCACGAGTATTACGCGTCGCTGCGCACGCGAGGCACGATCGATGCCGCCGAAGTGTGCGTTGTGCTTATCGACGCCTCCCAGGAGATCACCGAGCAAGACCAACGCGTCATCAGCATGGTGCTCGACGCCGGTAAAGCAATGGTCATCGCGTTCAACAAGTGGGACTTGATGGACGAGGACCGTCGGTACTACTTCGACCGCGAATTCGACATGCAGCTGGACCACCTGCCGTGGGTGTCCAAGATCAACATTTCTGCGGAGACGGGCCGTGGGCTGCACCGCCTGGAGAAGGAAATGACCACGGCGCTGGAGAACTGGGATAAGCGCATCTCCACCGGCCAGTTGAACAACTGGATGCGGGACGCGATCGCCGCGAACCCGCCGCCGATGAAGAACAACCGCCTGCCCAAGGTGCTCTTCGCCACCATGGTGTCTACGCGCCCGCCGACCATCGTTCTGTTCACCACGGGCTTCCTCGACGGCGGGTACCGCCGATACCTCGAGCGAAAGTTCCGTGAACAATTCGGCTATCACGGCACCCCGGTGCGCATTGCCGTCCGCGTGCGTGAACGCAAGCCCCGTAAATAAGGAGACGCCATGACCGGACAGTCACGCCGTATCACCCGCACCGTCACAGTCGATGGGGTCGACCACACCTACCAGTGCTCTGTTCCGGTCACCTTAGAGGGGGACAAGTTACCGGTCATTCTGGCGATTCACGGTAAGGGTGACAACGGGCATGACTTCCTCGTGGGCACGGGACTCGGTGCCGCCAAAGCGATTGTCGCTGCGCCGACCGGGCGTGGTCTGGCGTGGAGCCCCGCGCCCTACGCCGTGACGACGGTCGAGGAAGACACCGCACTAATTCACGCCATCCGTGACGACATCATCGCCACCTACTCCGTCGACCCGGAGCGGGTGTATCTGGCCGGGTTTTCCAATGGCGGAGGGTTTGTCGCCGTGCTTGCCGTGAATGATCCGTCAGCCTATGCCGGTGTCGCGACCGTCTCAGGGGCGATTCGTGTGGATATGGATCTGCTGGAGCAGGGCACTCCGATCGACTACCTGAACATTCACGGCACCTGGGACGACGTTGTTCCCTACATGGGCCAAGACCGTGGAGTTCTGGGCACCATCATGCCGGCTCCCGACGTGGTCGCCGCCTTTGAACGCCGAAATGGCGATACTGCTCGCACAGTGCACATCCCAGTGGAGGGCATGAGCCACGAATGGCCCTCAGGGATATGGGCCAGGGGCCGGGGCATCGACGTGACCGATGAGATCCTCGGCTTCTTCGATATCGAGAAGTTGGCGGAGCAGGAGTAAACGGTGCGACGCGCAGTCCGATCGACCGCGTTAGGCGTCTTCGCCGCCGTTTTGCTCGCATCCTGCGCTGGTCCGGAAAGCTCCCCGCCAGAGACGAGTAGTGCCTCGGTGCCAGCGGAGGTCTCGCAACGCACCGTCAACGCCGCAGGACGGGAGCGGACCTATACGGTCTCCACCCCGCACGATGCGGACGAGCCTTTACCGGTCATCATTGCTTTTCACGGGCGTGGTGGCACCGGTGAGAGTTTTCTCACGGGCACAGGGTTGGACGACGCACCAGCAATCGTGGCTGCACCTGACGGTGTTGGTGGCGCATGGGCCCCGGCACCCTATGCCGACACCACACTGAAGGACGAAACCGCATTCATTGAAGCGATCGTCGCCGACGTGAAAGCCACCTTTCCGGCTGAAAATTCGCAGGTCTATCTCGTGGGGTTCTCCAACGGTGGGGGACTGGCCACCGCTGCCGCGGCAGCTCACCCTGACCGCTATGCGGGCGTAGCCACAGTGGCTGCAGCCGTGCGCACAGATCCGGCACAGTTCACCACAGGTGAAGCTATCGACTACCTGAACATCCACGGCACCTCCGACATCAGGGTTCCCTACGACGGCGAACTTCGCGGCACTAGTGACCGCATTTACGGCGCCGATGACGTCGTGGCGGCCTTCCGCAAACGCAATGGCGATGCAGGCCGAGTCGAGCACCTTGCCGTTGACGGCATGGGGCATGGGTGGCCGGCGGGATCTGGGGCCGACAGCGTGGACGTCACCGAGGAAATTCTTTCCTTCTTTGGTCTGAGTGCTCTCCCGTAACTGTTCAACTTTTCGCCGAAAAGGCGGCGCATCATTCTTCCGCTGTGGAAAAGGGGTAGCCAGCAGGGCGGAAGAAGGCGTGGATGTCGTACTCCTCGTCGCAGTAGCTGTGGGGGTCGTCGGGATCGAAGTATGCATCGCGGCCCGTGCCGTCGTAGGTGTTGAAGAATTGGTTGTCGGGGACTACGAGCTCATCGTCTGGCACGGCCTTTGGCGGGAGCGGGTGGTAGTGGAAGACTTCGTCGAATTCTTCCTCGAGGTCCTGCAGATCAGCCTTGCACTGTTTGTAGAGGTCCCAGGCAGCTGTTTGCTCCTCCGGAATGTACGGATCGTAGGCTTGTGCGGTGGTCTCGTAGGCGTCGAGAACTGCGTGACTTTTCGCCAGAAAGTGCTCGGTTTGCTGTCTGAGGCGCTCGACATCGTCAACACTGCGCCGCCACCTGGGCGCTGTGGGGGTGGTGTAGGCGGCGAGCAAGCCATTGGGATCGGTCCAGTAGTAGGTGCCGTCTTCGAGAAGCCACACGATTGAGCCTGTCACCGGATCGGGGACATAGAATGCGCGGCGATCGGTTTTCAGGTTGTGGTGGTGCTGGCATAGGCAGAACAGATTGTCGGCCGTGGTCATGCCGCCTTCCTCGTAAGGCTGGCGGTGATCGAGCTGGCAAGCCTGTGCCGGGCGTGTGCAACCCGGGTACACGCACGTGCCGTCCCGGCCGCGGACGTAGGCGGCGACATCAGCTGGCGCGTCGTGCCCAGCGACGACCTTCTTCGACGCGACGTCTAGGTCCACCTCGGTCGCGCCGTAGGTGGCGGCGAAGTGGTGCAGCAAGGCTGTGGAGTTCGGCCCGGTGTGCCCGAACCCGGGAATGAACGCCGCGGCCTCTTGGTCGACCTCACCGTCAGCATTTTTGGGGGCGTAGGCGTAGATCGTCGCCATCGCAGCCGGAGTGACGTCACCGGTGGCAAGCTTGACCAACGCGTTGGCCTGCGTGGTTCCAAGTTCGCGCGCGGTCGCCTCAATGCTTGCTCGCATGGCTGCAATAGTGGCGTTGTCAGCGTTCAGGGTCATCCATGCTGTATCAGCGCCCGCAGCGCCAGGGCCGAAGTCGAGATCATTCGTGCTGGGAGGACCCTTCTTACGCTTCTTCCGCCGCTCAGGATCGAATGCGGCTGCGTTGTCGAACTCCGCGATCATCTTGTTCAACCGCAAGGTGATCGTGTTGCTCGTGGGCAACGGTTGCCGGGCCCGGGTGGGGGTGAATATGTCCACCAGCACGTCGTCGAAAGCTTCGTAGGCTTCGGCGGGTGCCTCGCAACCAAGGGCAGCGATTGCTCTTGCGATGGCGTCTAATCTGTCGACGTCTAGCCGCCAATGCTCTTTTTGGATCGCACGGAGACCCGGTAGCCGGCGCAGCGACTGGTAACCGTAAATGCCTTTCTCAACTTCGCCCTTGCGCATCCCGCTGCGTTGCATCAAGCGGGTCACTTCCAGGTCGTAGTCGCGGGATCCCACCAACACGTTCTCAGCGTCGGCGAATTCCATGAAGGCGTCGGCTTGACCTTGCCGGATGGACTTTCCGGCAGTTGCAGCGGGACAGTCCGGGTCTTCGGTGACGAAGAAAGGGGCCCGCTTCCCCTTCTTCGCTTGCCTACAAGTGTCCATAGTGTCCCCCTCGACGTCGTCGGTTCCGTCCAAATAGCTATGGGAACATTCTTGCAAACGGATGTACCAAACATAGTTAGAAACCGAACCCAAAATAGAACGCGAGTTCGAATGATGGGCAGATTGCCAGCGTCTGGCGAGGTCGTTCGAAAAGGCCGGGACGTCGTTAAGCTAGCGCCGCTCGTACACGAACGCGTCGGTGCGATAGGGGAGGGGAATGGGCTGACCTTCGTCGAACCCGAGGCGATCAAAGAGGTACCACCGGAGATTCTCGGTGACCTTCGCGCGCGTGGCCTCATTCGCCCGCAGCCAGTACGAACGCGTGCGTGCGAGTGCGAAGAGGTCGTCCGTGGTCACGGCTTCAAACCACCTCGTGCGCAGTTCGCGTGAAAGCGCCCATTGCTTATCGACGTCGGGATAAAACCCTTCCCTCTGAACATCCCCCGAGTGACTGATCCGGGAGAGCCGCAGAACCCACGGATGCGACACGTCGAGAGTGTTCCAACACAGGAGCAGTTTGCCTCCAGGCGCGACGACACGGTGGGCCTCTGCGCTGGCCGCCGCGGTGTCGACCCAGTGCCAGGTTTGGGCACAAGTGATGGCGTCAACGGAGGCGTCAGTAAGCGGGAGTGCTTCACCGACTGCTCGGAGAGTTTTCACCTCGGGCATGCGAGAGCGCAACGCCCTGAGCATGTCGTTGGAAGGATCAGCTGCGTAGATGGTGCGGCCAGGCTGCACCAGCAGCTCTGTGAGCTTGCCCGTCCCCGCGCCGAGATCGAGTACGCTGCCCGCCGTGCTTATGAGCTCGGGGATGGTAGTGGGGTAGGAGGGGCGTGTGGCGTCGTAAAGCTGCGCCCCGGACGCGAACGCTCTCGCTGTGTGTTGTCGCGATGCGGCGTCGCGGAACCCCGGCATATCTTTGGCGCTGGGTTTGAAGTTGCGTGGAGTGGGGCTGGCTTCCATTACGTGTCAACTTACCGGTCGACGCTTTGATTGCTAAGGTTGCCCACGAAAGCAGCGCCACGATTCCTAAGGATGCACCTTCACCGTGCGAAAACTCACACGATCAGCAGCGATAACCTGCTCTTTCCTGCTCTCTGCCGGGGCGCTTGCAGCATGCGGGGATGGCAATAAAGAGTCGATGCGCGCCGACAGCGTCGCCGAGCAAGTCACGCAGAAGGTTCGTGAGGAACTTGTGCAACCGGTGCGCGATTTCGAGGGTGAACCGTTCACTGAAACCCGGAAGATCAAAGCTGGCGGACTCGACCGGGAATTCATCCTCACCGTGCCGCCGGAAGTCGATGAGCGGTCTGATCTACCACTGATTTTCGCGTTTCATGGGTATACGAACAACGCGGAGGCAATGCGTCAGTTCACTCAGTTAGATAAAGCACATGCAGTGGTCGTGTACATGAACGGTGTGGGCAGCGCATGGGCGCCGGCGCCCTACGCGAAGACATCGGGGGAGCAGGATCTGGCGTACTTCGACGCGGTGCGGCAAGAGATGCTCGAGGAGTTCTCGATCGATCCCGCCAAAGTATTCGTCACCGGCCTGTCGAACGGCGGCGGGTTTGCCGCCTATGCCGCGTGCCACCGTTCCCATCAGATCACCGGCATTGCGACAGTGTCTGCCGCGTTCTACGACAAAGTCTTCGATGATTGTTCGCCAACCCCGGTCAAGCAGATCGACATGCACGGCACCAAAGACGGCATCATCGACTACTACGGGGGAGTGCGCCACAACGAGGCCATCCTCAGTATTCAAGACGTCATGGCTAACGCAGCTCGGCGAAACCACTGCGAACCCGAACCCGTCCGCGCAGAGATCCGCCGTCCCGGCGAAGAGCTCGTGTGGGAGGGCTGTGATGCGCAGCTGCGCCATTACCGCCTCGACGGCGGTAGGCACGTCTGGCCGGGCAGTAAGCAGGACGACAGCTTCGCCACCCAACCATCTGACGGATTCGGAACAGAGACGATTCTGGACTTCTTCGGTGTGGATTTCACCGGCGCGGTGGGGCCGAACCCTCAGTAACCGCACAATCAATTGCTCCGGCGGGTTTTTAGCTATCCTGGTGTCCACGATCTCGAAAGTAAGGAGCAAATAGTGAACCGTGAACTTGTTTTCATCGTGTACGCCTCGGACATCGACGCATCGGTCGCTTTCTATAGTGACCTCCTGGGTCTTGAGACCGACTTTGTCACGCCCCGCTACGTCACCTTCGCGCTGGGTGAGGGGGTGTTCTTAGCGCTATGGTCGGGAAATGCCAACTCGCTGGAAGGTGCAGCGAATCGCACTTCGGAGGTATGCCTGAACGTGCCTGCCGAAGAGGTCACCACCACGTTCGAACAGTGGAAGAACAAAGGGGTAACGATCCTCCGCGAGCCCTATGAGGAAGTGTTCGGCACGACGTTTGTAATCGAAGACCCCGACGGGAATCTTATTCGCGTCGCGCCTATTGACTAGGTCTGCTGACGAGGCCAACAGCTGCAAAGAGTAAAGGCCTCAGACAACTCATCTTTCGACCCCTCAGCGGTGAGCCCGATCTAACCCCACTCCTGATTTTCGCGTGCCGGATGAAAGCCACCGCAACTCGACGAATAGCCTTTGTTTTACTGGCGAAAGTTTCACACTGCCTAAAAACGTTGCGCACTCAAAGAAGTCGGGATTACGCTCGGCCACACCCTAACCATGGAAAGGTTCCCCATGAAAGCACTGACCTGGCAAGGGAAACGCACCGTGAGTGTCGAGGACGTCCCCGACCCCAAGATCATCGAACCCACCGACGCCATCATCCGCGTCACCTCCACCGCCATCTGCGGCTCTGACCTCCACCTCTACGAGGTCCTTGGACCCTTCATGGACAAGGGCGACGTGATCGGGCACGAGCCGATGGGCATTGTCGAGGAGGTCGGCAGTGCTGTGACCAACCTCAAGCCCGGCGACCGCGTCGTGGTCCCCTTCACCGTCTCCTGCGGTCACTGCTTCATGTGCGAGCGCGGCTTTCAGTCTCAGTGTGAGACCACGCAGGTGAAGGAGTACGACAAGTGAGCTACCCTGTTCGGTTACTCGCGCCTCTACGGCTCGCTGCCCGGCGGCCAGGCCGAGTACCTGCGCGTCCCGCACGCCGACTACGGCCCCATCAAGGTCCCCAGCGTCGGCGAGGACGAGCGCTACCTCTTCCTTTCTGACGTTCTGCCGACCGCCTGGCAGGGCGTCAAGTACGCAGGCGTCCCTGACGGCGGCACCCTCGCGGTGCTCGGCCTCGGCCCGATCGGGCAGATGGCCACCCGTATCGGTGCGCGCTTCGGCTACCGCGTCATCGGAGTCGACCCCGTCGCGGAGCGGCGCGCCATGGCGGCCCGGCACGGGTTCGAGGTCATCGAGGACGGCGAGGATGCCGTCGAGAAGCTGCAAGAGCTTTGCGACGGCCGCGGGCCCGACTCCGTCGTCGACGCCGTCGGCATCGAAGCCCACGGTTCTCCAGTCAGCGGCGTCTACGGCGGGATGAAGGACCCGATGCCGATGATGACGCTCTTTGACAAGCAGATCCAGATGCGGATGGGCCAGTGCAACGTGCGCAACTGGACCGATGACATCCTCCCGCTGGTCGACGACCCGTCCGACCCCCTCGGCGTGCTTGACCTGAAAACGCACACCGCGCCGCTTGACGACGCCCCTGCCATGTACGAGAAGTTGGGTTAAGGGTCAAAATGTGTGTCTGGCTCGGCGTGTCGTGGGGGTTAGATCTGGCCTTTTTGGATGCCGATTGAGT
>NZ_JAGPZB010000014.1:0-45324 GCF_024454115.1 Corynebacterium sp. CCUG 65737 | reverse complement strand
CCAACGACCTGTCCTCGGATTTTCCGTTCAGTATTGTCAGGTGGATCTCTGCCGCAGCTTCGGTTCCGCTCGTCTTCCTGTTGATTGAATATCTTCGCTACTGGAACAAGCGGAACAACGAACTCGCTGCCGGTATCGGGCGCTAGTACCGGGTTAGTTCGACGGAGGGCGCAGCATCACAGCGAGCGATGCTGCGCCCTTATGAGTCTTTCGCCTATCCAAAGGAAACTGTAGGATGTGACCGATTCAACTCGCAGTGTCGGGTGCCGGAACGAGTGAGGAGGCTCTAGCCATGAGTAAGCACGCGTTGAATGAGGGGGAGAGTGTGCGTGATGCCGTCGATACGCGTCAAGCTCCTGCAGCAGCGGCCCGCGCTGTAGCGCTCCGCAAAACGTACGGCGCCGGTGACACGCAGGTCGTCGCCCTGGATGGCATTGATGTCGATTTTGGTCGTAATGAGTTCACGGCCATCATGGGGCCGTCGGGAAGCGGCAAGTCCACGCTGATGCACACGATGGCTGGCCTGGATTCTTTCACGAGCGGCTCCGCCTTCATCGGCTACACGGACCTGTCTACTCTCAACGACAAGCAGATCACGGCGCTGCGACGTGATCGACTCGGCTTCATCTTCCAGTCCTTCAACCTTGTGCCGACTCTGACGGCGGAGGAAAACATCACGCTGCCGACCAATATTGCTGGTGGCAACGTCGATCAGGCCTGGTTCGACGAGATCACGCGGCGCCTCGGTCTGAGTAAGCGCCTGAGTCACCGTCCGAGCGAGCTGTCCGGTGGTCAGCAGCAGCGCGTCGCCTGCGCCCGCGCGCTAGTGAGCCGGCCGGAGATCATTTTCGGCGATGAGCCGACTGGCAACCTCGACTCGAACTCCTCGCGGGAGGTGCTGGAGATCCTGCGCACGGCCGTTGACAATGATGAGCAGACGGTGGTCATCGTCACGCACGACGCCCGCGCGGCTTCTTACGCCGACCGCGTTGTTTTCCTTGCCGACGGCCGGATTGTCGATGAGCTGCTCAATCCCACGATGGAGGACATCCTTTCCACGATGTCCGGAATCGAGAACTAGCCACGATGTCTTCCGCTATGACGAAAGTGTCGCTGCGTAACATCGCGGCGCACAAGCTCCGGCTCGCGCTGACTGTGCTTGCAGTCGTGCTGGGCACGGCGTTCATTTCCGGCTCCCTAATGTTCACCAACATGCTGGAGAAGACGTTCGATTCGGCTGTGGCAAGCGCCTACGCCGATAGCGACGCAGTGGTCCTGCCGGGAGAGAACGCACCGTCGCTCCCTGCGCAGCTTTACGACGACATTGCCGCTGACCCAAAGACCTCCCGGGTCAACATCAGTGCGAATAAAGCCGTTGTCATTGCTGATGCCAACGGCACGGCGTACCAGACCGGAGCGGGCATATCTACCGTCTCGGTGTACTACCCGCCGGAAGAAGCGGTAGGGGAGGCCTACGACATCACCGAGGGGGCCGCGCCGGCTGAAGTCGGTGAGGCTGTCGTGAACGAGAAGGGGGCGGAGCGCTACAACATCAACGTCGGCGACGAGATCATCGTTGTCGATCCGCAAGCCCGCCACACGATGACGGTGACGGGCGTGTACACGGATGAGCTGGACCAGGGGGCGTCGTTAAGCTTGCTGGTGAATGAGCCGGCCTACCGCGACATGTCGGCCTCACAAGACACTCTCCCAGGTCTTTCCGTCACAGCCGCGGACGGTGTGGACGCACCGGAGCTCGTCGCGCACCTGCGGGAGCAGTACCCGGACTACGAGGTCAAAGAAGGGCAAGTGCTTGCCGACGAGACCTCCGAAGAGATCCGCAACGCCCTGTCCTTCATTTCATACTTTCTGATTGCCTTCGGCCTGGTCGGTTTGCTGGTGGGCACCTTCCTCATCGCCAACACCTTCTCCATGATCGTTGCGCAGCGCACGAAGGAATTCGCGCTGTTGCGCGCGCTCGGCGCTTCGAAGGGGCAGATCACCCGCTCGGTGGTGGCGGAGGCGCTCATCGTCGGGTTCATTGGATCCGCACTCGGTGTGATCGCCGGTATGGGCATGGTCGCCGCGATTCGCGCCTTGATGGAAACCCAGGGGATGGAGCTGCCCGGAGCTGGCTGGGGTTTGTCGGTGGATGCTGTGGCGGTGCCGATCGTCATTGGCACCATCGTGACTGTCCTGTCGGCCTGGGCGCCGGCGCAGCGTGCGGGCCAGGTCGAACCGGTCGAGGCAATGCGGTCGTCGGAATCGGCCGCGCCGCAGCCGCTCAAGGTGCGCACCATCATCGGTGCGGTGCTACTTATCGCCGGTGCAGCCTTTGCCGCCTGGGGAGTGCTGTGGGAGGACGGCTCGACAGGGCAGCGTGCGGGTCTCGTGGGAGTCGCCGCGGTCTGCGTGATCATCGGGCTGTTCTTGGCGGGGCCAGCGTTGTCCCTGCCGGTCGTTCCCGTCTTCGGCCGCGCCATTGGCGCCCCATTCGGCGCAGTGGGCTCGCTGGCGGCGACGAACTCGCGCCGCAACCCGCGGCGAGCCTCCGCGACGGCATTCGCGCTCATGCTCGGCATTGCCCTGGTCACGGTCATCGGCATGCTCGGTGCGTCGATGCAACGCTCCGTCGATGATGTGCTCGAAAGCGAAGTCAGCGCTGACATGGTGCTCTACGGGCCGGACATGGGCTCATTCCCTGTGCCGGCCACCCTGCCGCAGCGCGTTGCGGACGTCGATGGTGTCGGCGATGTGGTCACCTTCACTCAGTCACCGGTGACCGTCAACGAAAAGTACGGGTACCAGTACGGCCCAGGCGGAGTCACGGATGTCATCAGTGGGGACCCGAGCAAGATCTTCGCACTGGAGATGCGCGAAGGCACTTCAGATCTCACCGGCGGGGGAGTCATCCTGCCTGCCGCGCTTGCCGACGAGACCGGGATCAAGGTCGGCGACACAGTCACCGTCGCAGCGCCCGGGATCAGCCCCGACACGGTTGATGTGCCCGTGAAAGGAATTTTCACCGAGTCGAGCTTCCTGCAGAAGTGGGTCGTGTCCCAGGAGTCAGCGTTGCAGGTCGTCCCAGACCGGACGCTTGATGTCCGCATGGTCGGAGCGAACGGTGACGGCAGTGTCGATGTGGACACGTTGCGCTCCAACCTGGAGGCTGCTGTCAAAGAGGACATCGTCGTGCAGGTGCGCTCCCCGGAAGAAGTCGGCGGGGAAGCGCAGCAGATGATCAACCAGATGCTCTACATCCTCTACGCGCTGCTGTCGCTCGCGGTGGTGATTGCGATCTTGGGCATCATCAACACCCTCACGTTGTCGGTGATCGAACGACGGCAAGAGATCGGGATGCTCCGGGCCGTCGGCACGCAAAGGCGTCAAGTGCGCACAATGATCATTCTCGAATCGGTGCAGATCGCGGTCTTCGGCGCCATCGTGGGCATCATCACGGGCCTCGCGCTGGGCTGGGCATTCCTCACCGTGCTCGCAGACCAAGGCCTAGAGAATATCGCCTACCCGTGGACGATGCTGGCGATCATGCTGGCCGGCTCCGTCGTTGTCGGCGTGGTGGCGGCATTGTGGCCGGCGCAGCGGGCGGCGAAAACACCGCCGCTCGACGCCATCGCCGAGTAGCCGGGCACGGTCACACAGTTACACGGCTACACAGTCACATAAACGCTCGCGATGCCCACAGTGTGCCGAACCACGCCGCAATGATTCCGCCGGCTGCGGTGGCTAAAACGTAGCTGGTCAACTGGCCCCATTCTTTGTTCTTGATCATGGTGCCGCCCTCTTTGGCCAGCGTTGACAATGTCGACAATGCGCCGCCGAACCCGGCGCCCAAGAACGCGGGCCACATTCCCGGCATGAGGGTGGAAAACCCGAAAACGGCCGATCCGACAATGTTCGCCGCCCACGTACCCACATGGGTGCCGGGCACCAACGACAGTGCCCACCGCGCAATGCCGCCGAGGAACGCGCCAGCGCCGACCGCCATGAAGAGGATGAACACGACCTCCAGGGCTGCCTCGGTGCCCAGCGCTTCCCGGAGGCCCACGCCGACGAGGCCGTCGGGACCGACATTCCCGGGGATCACGCGGGGGCTCCGGCGCGGTTACGCACGGCGTCACCAAGCAACCATGCAACGATAGCGGCCACGAGTGTGCCGAACATGTACACCGCCGCGAAGAGCGCGCTGGACTGCATAGATGCGAGGGATACGGCAGAAAACGTCGTCAAGCCTCCCAGGAAGCCTTTGCCCCAGAACTCAGGTGGATCGAACAGGCCCATCAGGAAGCACCCGACAACGTTGATCCCCAACGTCACCAGCAGTTCTGCCGGCGGGTGCGACGCCATGAGCGGCGTGAGGGCGAAACGCACCAGCGCGCCGAATGACGCTCCGAAGCCGACAACGAGTCCTTCTCTTACCACGCGGTTCACGGTAGCGGATTTTCATGGCAATTTGTCAGCGGTGAAGGAAAGATGGGGTGTGTACCCGACGGAGACACACCAGCACTTCAAGGAGCACCCATGGCGCATGAACGAGCAGGTCAACCAGCACGCCCCGACGATCTCATCGATATTGCGGAGGTAGTCACCGCCTACTACACCCGCGACATCGACCCGCAGAACCCGGACCAACAGGTGGCGTTCGGCACATCCGGCCACCGCGGCTCCAGCTTGGACAACGCGTTCAACCAGCAGCACATTTGGGCGACCACGCAGGCGATCGTCGACTACCGTCGCGCCAACAACATCGGTGGCCCGGTCTACATCGGCCGGGACACGCACGCGCTGTCGGAGCCCGCGATGATCTCCGCGCTCGAGGTGCTCTTCGCCAACGATGTCGCAGTGCTTGTCGACGACGCAGGCCGCTACACCCCGACTCCCGCTGTCTCCCACGCGATTCTCGCGCACAACGCCACGCTGTCCGGCGGTGTGACCGGCTCGGACCCGCAGCGCGCGGACGGCATCGTGATCACTCCGTCGCACAACCCGCCGCGTGACGGAGGGTTCAAGTACAACCCGCCATCCGGCGGCCCGGCGGACACTGACGCGACGGACTGGATCGCCGCGCGCGCCAACGAGTATCTGGCGAATGATCTGGAGGGGGTGCGCACGACGTCGACAAGCGGTGTGCTCGATGAGCGCGCGGGCAAGCACCCGTTCATGGCGAACTACGTTGCTGACCTGCCGAACGTCGTGGATATTGAGGCGATTCGCAGCTCCGGACTGCATATTGGCGCGGATCCGATGGGCGGCGCCAGCGTCGATTACTGGGGCGCCATTGCGGAGGCGCACGGGATCAACCTCGACGTGGTCAACCCGCATGTGGATGCCACGTGGCGGTTCATGACTCTTGACACTGACGGCAAGATCCGGATGGACTGCTCGTCGCCGAACTCGATGGCGAGCTCGGTGGCCAACCGCGAGAAGTACGACATTGCGACCGGTAATGACGCGGATGCGGACCGGCATGGCATCGTCACACCCGACGCGGGCCTGATGAACCCGAACCACTACCTCGCCGTGGCCATCGAGTACCTCTTCTCCCACCGCGACGGCTGGGGTGCGGACACGGCAGTGGGCAAGACGCTGGTGTCGTCGTCGATGATCGACCGCGTCGTCGCCTCGCTCGGCCGCGAACTCGTCGAGGTTCCTGTCGGCTTCAAGTGGTTCGTGCCGGGGCTTATCGACGGCTCCGTCGGCTTCGGCGGGGAAGAATCCGCCGGCGCATCCTTCCTGCGCAAGGACGGCACGGTGTGGTCGACCGACAAAGACGGCCTCATCATGGACCTGCTCGCGGCGGAAATCACCGCGGTGACCGGCAAGACCCCGTCAGTCCGCTACCGCGAACTGACGGAGAAGTTTGGGGACCCCGTCTACGCCCGCACCGACGCCGAGGCGAACCGCGAGCAGAAGGCCACCTTGAAGAAGCTGTCCCCGGACCAGGTCACTGCCGACACTCTCGCTGGTGAGAACATCACGGCCAAGCTGACCGAGGCCCCTGGCAACGGCGCTGCCATCGGCGGTTTGAAGGTCACCACCGACAGCGCCTGGTTCGCCGCCCGCCCGTCCGGCACTGAGGACAAATACAAGATCTACGCCGAATCCTTCAAGGGCGCGGAGCACCTTGAGCAGGTCCAGAAGGAAGCGCAGGACGTCGTCTCCGCAGTGCTCGGGGAGTGAAAATCCGCTAGTGAGGGTGATGGAAACCTCATCACGGGAAACTTCCCGGCAGCCCACCCATCGACTAAGGTCATTGAGGTGGCAATTAAGCAAGGTGCGCAGGTAGCAGAGGCTGGCGCCGTAGACGGCGGGGACCAGTGGACAGAGGAGACGTCGACAAGCGAACGCGCGCTCGACGTGCTCTCCGCGCTCGCACGCTTCGGACTTGCCGCGATGTGGATTGCGTCGGGCGCGTCGAAACTCGGCAAACATATGACCGTGACGCAGAGCATCGAAGCGTACGAGATCTTCACTCCGCACTGGTCCGGCCTGCTGGCGAACCTTATCGGCCCACTGGAGCTCGCTGGCGGCCTTATTCTGCTGCTGGGCATCAAGATTCGCCCCGCTGGCTGGGTGTCGTTCGGTGTGCTCGTCCTCTTCATCATCGGCCTGGCATCCGCCTATGCCCGCGGACTGCAGATCGACTGCGGCTGCTTCGGGCCCGACCCGGACCACACTGACGGCGATCTGAGGTGGGCCATCATCCGCGACGTCGGGCTGATTGCCGTGACGCTGTTCATGATCTACCGACCGTTTAAGAAATTCGCGCTGTACCCGTAGACTTACCTGCTGGAACAGCTTGACCCCGAATGCATAAGGTGATGCACTGTGACTTCCTCTTCTAAGTCGAACACTAAGGGTTCCACCAAGGTGTCCAACCCCAACTCGACCGGCGGCAAAGGCTTCCTCTGGGCGATCCTCGCTCTTCTCCTCGTCGGCGCGTTGGTGATCGGCCTGATCGTTTACAACGGACGCGGCGCGCAGGCTGAACGCATCGCCGAGAACGTTGAGCCCGTCGACGGCGTGAACATGGAGCTGACCGACAACATAATCACTCTGTCCGGCGAGAATAGCGACGGCGCGAAGGAAGCCTCTCTCTACGAGGACTTCGCGTGCAGCTACTGCGCCGACCTGGCGAAGAAGACTGATGCCGAAATGTTGGAGAAGATCAAGGCCGGCGAGGTCAAGGTCCACATCCAGCCGTTGGTCTTCCTGGACGGCACCGGCGAGCAGTACCAGCTCGGCCACTCCACGAACACTCTGGCCGCTGTTCTCGCGCTCGCCGATAAGGGCGAGACTGAGGCGTACTGGAACCTGCGCAAGGTCCTCCTCGAAGAGCAGGAGAGCCTGTACGGCAGCGCTGACCCGGAGAAGCTCGCCGACCTTGCGAAGGGAGTCGGTGCCTCCAAGGATGCGGTTGACGCGATCCGTAACGGCGAGTACGTCGACAAGGCCAAGGAGCTCGGAGAAGCCAACGAGAAGGACCTCGTGGACAAGACCGGCGACCTTTCCTCCCCGCGCGTGCTTGTCGACGGCAAGGATGTCGACTCCGACCCCCTCGAGAACTGGCTCGACGACCTGCTAGCTAGCTAAAAGTCACTGGCTGCGGGCGATTTTGGTCTCGTCCGCACCCGGTGTATATTGATCGAAGTCGCTTCGCGGAGATCCGCTGAAGCAACGGGGCTATGGCGCAGCTGGTAGCGCACCACACTGGCAGTGTGGGGGTCACGGGTTCGAATCCCGTTAGCTCCACTTTTTTCAGCCCGTGGCCGTTGTGGTCGCGGGTTTTCGCATATTTTGCGGCTCCATGCACCGGTTTTCGTCTCGCACTGCAGAATTCTGAGAGTTTGGTAAGTTCTGTCGCGGATGAGGATGGTTATGCACCAGTTAGCATCCCCTCGTTTCTTTCGGCTATCCACGATCTCACCGCGCTCTTTGAAGGAGTCGTTATGCGCTTGCTCCGCACGTCCTTGACCATCACCGCCCTTACGGGTGCTCTCGCACTCGGTCTCTCCAGTTGCTCGGAGCCGGCCGAGGACCCCAATGCCGGCATCGGCGCCGCTGGTGATGACACCGTCCTCACGATCTACACGTCCGAACCGGAGGAGAAGGTCGACGAAATCAACGCAGCGTTTGAGAAAGAGCACCCGGACATCCAGGTCGAGGTGTACCGCGCGGGAACTGGTGACTTGAAAGCACGCATCGAATCTGAACGTGAGTCCGGCCAGGTCGAAGCGGATCTGATGTGGGCGGCTGACGCGCCGACCTTCGAAGGTCTCAAGTCCGATGACTTGCTCGCCGAGCTCAAAGACGTCGACACCAGCAATGTCATGGAGGAGGCAGTTGACCCCGAGGGATACTACGTGGGCACGCGCATCATTCCGACTGTCATCGCGTACAACACGGACGTGATCGACGAAGCGGACGCGCCAGAGTCCTGGATGGACTTAACGGACGAGAAATTCCGCGACAAGATCGTCCTTCCGGACCCGAGTGTGTCCGGTGCGGCCGCGTTCAACGCCACCGTGTGGATGAATAGTGAGGAGCTCGGGGAATCCTGGGTTGAAGGCCTGGGACAAAACAGCCCGATGATTGCGGCGTCCAACGGTCCGACGTCGCAGGAGATCGCAGGTGGCGGCCACCCGGTCGGCATCGTCGTCGACTACCTGGTGCGCGACCTCGCAGAGCAAGGCTCGCCGATCAAGGAGGTGTACGCGACGGAGGGGTCGCCGTACATCACGGAACCCATTGGCGTGTTCGCTGATTCGGAGCAGCAGGAGGCCGCGGAGAAGTACATCACGTTCTTGCTCTCGGAGGCCGGTCAGAAGCTCGCGGTCGAGCAGAACTACCTGCCGGTTATCGACGGAATCGACACCCCGGGCGATGCCCCTGGCCTGGACGATATTGAGCTGATGGACACTGACCTGGAGACGTTGACCGGGGACCGGGATCGCTCGGTGGAGTCTTTCGAGAAGGCTATGAAGTAGGGGCCGTACGTGCAGGCACAGCGTTCGCCGGGCCTCAACGTTGCCCGAATCGGGATCTGGTTACTAGCCGCTGCGATCTTCATTGCTCCGCTCGCGATGGTGGTGTCGCTCGCGCTCGGCGGGAACCAGTTTCCGACGCTTATTGAGCAAGGACTGTGGAGTGCTACCTGGAACTCGACGTACACCACGTTGTTGTCGTCACTGGGTGCAGTCCTCGTAGGCGGTGCGGTTGCGATCTTGCTGGAGCGAACCGACGTGGCCGGGTCTGGTGTGCTGCGTCTTTTCCTTCTGTCACCGCTGCTGGTGCCGCCTTTCGTGGGCGCGATTTCATGGCTTCAGCTGTTCGGCCGCAATCAGGGGCTCAATGCCGTTTTCGGCAAACCAGTGTGGGACATCTACGGTGCAGACGGAATCATCTTCCTGATGACCTTGCACTCCTATCCGGTGGTGTACGTCATTGTTTCTGCCGCGTTGCGTTCGATTCCAGCGGACCTTGAACGAGCTGCATTGGTGAGCGGAGCAGGTAACGCGACTGTCTTGCGCACGGTGACTATCCCGCTTCTCGGACCAGCCTTGCTCAGTGCTTTCACCCTCACCGCTGTGTCAAACCTGGCTGACTTCGGAATTCCGTCAATCCTCGGTTCCCCGGTGCAGTATGAAACGCTGGCCACCATGGTCTACCGGTTCATGGAATCGGGGACGGTGAGCAATCCCCTGCAGGTGGTGTCCACGGTGGGAACGGTGCTCATGCTTCTCGGCATTGCTACGGTGATCGCCGACTACTTGGTGTCGAAGAACGCTTCCACCACGGCAGGTAAAGGGTCGATGAAGCTTCCTCTGGGTAAAGCTCGATGGCCCATCACGATCATTTCCTGGGTTCTGGCACTGTCCATCACACTCGGTCCGCTACTGGGCCTGGCTTACCGGGCGCTGTTGCCCGCCCCCGGTATCCCGATGACCCTGGACACCATTACCCTCAGCAACTTCACGAGCACGTTGTCCAACCCGCGTGTGCAGGACGGTTTCCAGAACTCGCTCGTGCTCGCCGCGGGGGCGGCCCTGCTGTGCGCCCTCTTCGGGTGGAGCATCGGCGTCTTGGTCACGCGCACGCGGGCGCGTTCCAACACTGCACTGAGTCTGCTCACTTTGTTGCCGTCGGCTTTGCCGGGGCTCATCATCGGCGTCGGCTGGGTCATTGTGGGCCGATACACGGGGATTTACAACACCCGCTGGGTGATTCTGCTGGCCTATGTGTGCGCATTCACGGCGATGGTTCTGCAGGCGGTGCGTGCTCCGTTGGCGAAGACTCCACGCGCGATGGAGGAGGCAGCAGAGATCTCGGGTGCGGGCCGACTCCGCGCCCTGTGGGACACCAGCGGCCGGATGGCACTGCCAGCGGTGGCATCCGGAGCGGTGCTCGTTGCAGTCACGGCAGTTCGCGAACTCACAGTGTCCGTCCTACTGGTCGCCCCCGGCACCACCACCATCGGTGTCCAACTTTTCAACCTGCAGCAATCCGGAAACTACAACCAAGCATCGGCGCTCGCGCTCATTTTCGCGGTCGTTGGCATCGCCGCTTTGGCCCTCACGGTGCGTAACCCCGATAAGGAGACTTAAAGATGAGCGACATCGAAATAAGGGATCTGTCCGTCGTGTTCCCTGACGGGACCGAGGGGTTGAAAGACATCACGCTCGATATTTCCAGTGGTGAATTCGTTGCGCTCGTGGGACCGTCGGGATCGGGAAAAACCACTCTATTGCGGACCATCGCCGGCTTCATCGCGCCGTCATCAGGCGAGATCCTGATCGATGGGAAAGACCAATCCGCAACGCCTCCCGCGCAGCGCAACATGGGTATGGTCTTCCAGCAGCATGCGGTCTGGCCGCATATGAGTGTCGCCGACAATGTCGCGTACCCGCTGCGCCGCGCGGGTGCGGCGGGATCAGAGATCACCAGCAAGGTTGAGCAGACTCTCGAGACTGTCGGACTTGCCGGTTACGGCAAACGCAAACCTGCGACCCTGTCTGGTGGCCAGCAGCAGCGCGTGGCGTTGGCCCGCGCGATCGTCTCCACGCCGAAGGTGCTGCTTCTCGACGAAGCCCTCTCAGCACTCGACGAACCCCTCCGTGACTCATTGCGCCGCGAGTTGGTGTCGCTGACGAAGGGGTCCGATCTGACATCGGTGCATGTCACGCACGACCGGAAGGAAGCGCTGGCCATCGCGGACCGGATCGCGGTCTTGCGGGACGGCAAGCTGGAGCAGTTCGGCACACCAATGTCGATCGTGGCCCGTCCGGCTACTGCCTGGGTGGCGTCGTTCATCGCCGATGCGACACTGTTGAACGGTGTGGTTGTAGACGGTTTGGTTACCGTCGATAAGCCGTCGTTGTCGTGGCCTGTCGACAACGTCACGGTTGTATCGGAAGACGGTGAGGCGTCTGAGAACCAGCGTCTCCTCCAGGACGGCCAGCGGGTCACGGTGGCGGTGTTGGCGGAAGCCGTATTCATTGATCATTCGCTGTCTGGCACGGCGCCAACTGCTACTGTGACGTCGGCTTTGTTCGAGGTCAGTGGGTTCTCCGTGACCGTCGACCTGGACGGGACGGAGTTCCGTGCGTGGACATCCACCAGCTCTGCGCCCGAGGTGGATGATCAAGTGCAGGTGGAGATCCGGCAACCGCTGATCTACCTGGATGCCCCCGCGGATGCCTAGAATGGCGGCATGACACGCTCGGTCGTCGCAGCCCAAACAGTGAAGACACTGCTGGGGGAACTCGGGTTAGAGGCGACATCGCGCGGGCTGGTGCGCGTTGTTTATGGAGCTGTGCATGGCGGAAGCGATGCTGTCACGCGGCAGGCGAGATTGAGCAGTACTTCGCCGGTGAACGCCCAGAGTTCACCGTACCGTTAGGCCGCCCCGGCGATGGGTTTCGCGCGAATGCGGAGGCCGTGCTGAGCGACATCGCACACCGCAGCACGGAAACCTACAGAGAGCTCGCGGCGCGCATCAGCAAACCGCGGGCAGGGGCGTAGTGATCGGACTCGCGCGACAGGGTGCTCTCGCAACGGAGCAGATCACGTCGCATGAAGCGGGGCAATGGCGCAGCCGGTAACGCACCACACTGGCAGTGTTGGGGTACGAGTTCGAATCCCTTTAGCATCGATGTCGCTGCGGGGAAATAAGCCGATTAAACCGATGAATGGGATGGGTCGCATTCATCATTGCGTAGACAAGCAAAGACGAGAGTGTTGGTCCACTGACCTTTGCTGTACCAGTCCTGGACGTGGTGGGCCTCCAAGCGCATTCCAACCCGCTTAGCTAACGCGGCAGAGCCAGCATTGCGATCATCCATCTGCGCAATGATTCGATGTAGCTGATAGTGATGGAGACCAAGGTTGAGAACTGCCTGGACGGCTTCAGTGGCAAACCCTTGCCCGCCATGATCAGGATCCAGTACCCAGCCGATTTCGGCTTGGCCACGAGATCGGTCAGTCAGCCACAACGCGACATCACCGATCGCACGCCCGTTGTGTTCCACGACGACCGCCAGGGCGCCACTCGGAGATTCGAGGCCGGTCTTTGCGATCCGTTGGGTGAGATTCTTGTCCGTGTCCTCGTGCGTCCACGGGTCGTCGAGCAGGTATCTAGCGACTTCGGGGCGAGAATAGAGAGCAGGCAGCCAGGCTTGGTCTTCTGGCTGATGCAGCCTGAGCTGCAATCGTTCGGTGCGCAGTGGTAATTATGGCGCTGGATGGAGCTCGCGGTGGTAGTGGACCAGTGTTTCCTGGGCGCCGGCTGGCGTTGTGCCGGTGTGGCGGGACGTTTCTACGAAGCCAGCATTGATCAGACAGCGTTGAGACGCTTCATTGGCAGTCACGGTCCGAGCAGTCAGAGCACTCAGCCCAGACTTCCGGGCAAGCGAGGCCGCCAATTCAAGACCCCGAGCGGCATGACCGTCACCTCGGCTATCCGGCGCGATCCAAAACCCCACTTCTGCCGACTGGCTCCCGACATCAAAGACGACCATCGAGCCGACAAACTTGTCCGATTCAGCATCCGCGAGAGCGAGAACAGCCAACGTGCCATCGGCCAATCCAGGCTCCACAACCTCTTGAATCATGGTCCGCACCGTTTCGGGCGTGTACTGCGGCTCCGGAAGATGCGCGAACTTGCGCACCATTCCATCCTTCGTGCCGGCAGCATATGCTGCTGCGTCCGAGTCTGTCATACGCCTAAGACGCGTTCTACCTGATGAGAGGGGGAGTGCTGAAGACTGTAACATGCCACTAAACTAACATAGAACGAATAACTATCCGAAGGTCGTTCGGATAGTCTGGGGTGGTGAGCTACTGGGATAACTCCAAGCCTGTGCAACGCCAACGAGCAGTCGATGTCGCCGAAATTGCTCGCGCGTCAATCACCCTGCTAGACGATGGAGGCCCCCGAGCTTTGACTTTGCGTGCGGTGGCACAGAGCGTCGGGGTGGCCCCAGCGAGTCTGTACTCACGGGTTCGCTCGGTGGAAGACCTCTACGACCTAGCTTTAGATTTCGCCTTGGCAGGCGATTCCACGATGCAAGCGGCAATCAGTGACGCGAGCATGCCCGATCTTATGATGGCGTTCTTTCGTCATCTCGTATCTCATCGCTGGGCGGGGCAAGTGATCGGGATGCGTGCCCCACGCGGCCCCGCTTACATGCGACTGTCGGATCGCATGTGCGTTCTGCTTGCTCAGGCTGGAGCCGAGGATCCGTTGGGTTCGGCATATCGTTTATCGAATTTCGTGATCGGAAGTGCGCTCACTGCACCCATGGCTGCTAATGAGAAACAAGCCCCGATTGATGCTGAACAAGCTCCGACCTATGCCCGTCTTCATCGTGAACACGGCATCAGCCCGGAAGTGATTCTTGCGGACGGGATCAGCAGCCTTCTTGATGACGTGAAGAAGAGGACTCTCTCGGACTAGTGTGCAAGGGCTAGTTCCGGAGCCAACCGTCGGCTTGTCACCCTTAGGGGATCCTGACGGATGCCTAACATACGGTCATGAATGCATGGCCGGATGGAGAAGATGGCGTCGTTGAGCTTCCGGATGGGTTGCGCCTCAAGGGCGGTAGCTGGAAACGATTTCGGCGCACGGCGTGCAACTATCCGGACTTCCTTGTTCTACTTCTCGGACGTGAACCTGTCGAGGTTCCGTGTCCACATGTTTGGGTGCGATGGCCAGATTTCGGTGTCCCCACATCAACTGATCAAGCGGTCGCTGCTCTTCAGCTCGCACGAGAACGGTCTCGGAACGAAAAGGTTGCCATCATGTGCGGCAGTGGGATCGGGCGCACTGGCACCGCGCTCGCATTAGTCACTGCCTCCAATGGACTCTCAGCGGAGGAAGGAATCCAGTGGGTGCGGGAGAACTACCATCCCCGCGCTGTTGAGACCCCGTGGCAGCGCAGGTGGTTGAAATCGATTGTGCTGGATGATCTCCGTTAGGTCCAGCTCAGTCAGCGCAAGATGGCGGGGTGGTGAGAGCGGGTAGCATCGACGCCATGACACAGCCGATCGTCGCAGCCCAAACAGTGAAGACACCGCTGGGAGAGCTGGGGTTAGAGGCGTCGGAAAGCGGGCTGACGCGCGTCGTTTTTGGACCCGTGCTCGGCGAAAGCAATGCTGTCACGCGGCAGGCGGCAGCCGAAATTGAGCAGTACTTCGCCGGTGAACGCCGAGAATTCACCGTACCGCTCGACCGCTCCGGCGAGGGGTTTCGCGCGCAAGCGCAGGCCGCGCTGAGCGACATCGAATACGGCCGCACAGAAACATACAGCGAGCTCGCGGCGCGCATTGGCAACCCGCGGGCAGTGCGTGCGGTGGGGAGCGCGTGCGCCACGAACCCGCTGCCGATCATCGTGCCGTGCCACCGCGTACTGCGCAGCGACGGCACACTCGGTGGTTACGCCGGGGGAATCGAAATGAAGCAGTACTTGCTCGAGCTTGAACGGGAACACGCTATCGGCGGCTAGTCGCAGGCAAACATGATCGCTAAGGCAGGTTAGCGTTCGGCGTCCGGGATCGGTGGGGTGGCAGCCAATAGAGCACACACTAGAAATACGGTTCCGGCCACAGGGATGGAGAGCGTTCCAAAGTGGTCAAGTAGTGCGCCGCCTATTGCTCCGGCTGCTGCGGTGCCTAGGTAAAGACCCGAAATGTTTAGCGCGACCGCAGTCATGGGAGCTTCCGGTGCTGCAGCGATCGTGCTTGCTTGCATCGGCGGATTGAGAGCCCAAGCGAAAAGAGCCCAAAAGCCCACTGCGGCAATGAAAAGCCACGTCGGAGGGGTAAAGCAGCCTAACAATGCGAGGATGCCGAGCGTTGCGGCATGGCCTCCCAGGACGGTTATGCGGGCTCTACGTGAGCCAATCTGGTCGGTAAGGTTCCCGCCAAGCAAGGCTGACCCCACTCCTACGAGCCCAACCACCAAGAGAATGAATGGGAGCAGTTCTTCGCTGCCCAAAATCCCCACAGTTATGGGGGCGAGGTAGCTGTAGAACATGAGACCGCCCGCGCCACAGAGGAAAATTGCAGCGACCATTCGAGCTACTTGCGGGTTCTTCAACGGAGCCAATTGATCGGTCACGCTTCTAGTTTCATCGTGAGGTAACTCGGGCATGCTCAGGTGGATAACTATCGCGGACATCAGAGAGACAGCACCAATCAAAATGAAAGTAGTGCGCCATGAGAAAACCGCGCCAAACCACGTACCCAATGGCACGCCGGTGAAAAGTGCGACGGTAAGTCCGGCGGTCACAATTGACAGGTACTTGCCTTGCTTGCCGTCAGGCGCGCCTTTGGCGGCAGCGGAGAATGCAGCCGTAGATACCGCTGCGGCTGACAAACCAGCAAGCACGCGCAGTGCGAGCAGTGTGGCCAGGGTAGTGGCGGCTGCGCATCCGAGATTCGCGGCAGCAAAGATCAATAGGCCAGCGAGAAGGGCCTTCTTGTGGCCGAATCGGTTGAGCCATACGGCTAGAACCGGAGCGCCGATGGCGAATGATGTTGCGAAGACTGTCACCAGTTGCCCAGCAGCACCAGGCGTGGTGTTCAGATCGGCGGCTACTAGATTGAGTACGCCTGCAATCACGAATTCATCAGTTCCAAGTGCGAGAGTCGCGATGAAAAGGGCAGTTAGCCAGGGAAGGGAAGAGGGCACAGGTGCTCCTTAGTTCTACCGAAGGTGAAAAGTTCGATGTTTGACAAACATCGAACAAGTTAGCAAAGTGTTCCCATGCTCGCTAGCCGGATAGAATTATTGAACTATGCGCGGGCGCTCTGATGATCAATCTCCGAATGTGGAGGACCTTTCTCTAACGCGTGTCTTGGCTGCCCTGTCTGACCCGTTGCGGCTGGGGATCGTTCAACTGCTTGCTGATGGTGAGGAACGGCAATGGGGTGAGATCGATGCCCCAGTCTCGAAATCCACTCTCAGCCACCATATGAAGACCCTGCGAAGTGCGGGTATAACACGTACCCGGGATGAAGGCACGCGCTGTTTTGTCCGACTTCGCAACGAGGATCTGGAGGATCGCTTTCCAGGACTCCTTCCGTCTCTCCTGGGGGTTGCGGACACTGATGCGATCGAAGTGGGATTGAAGTAGCACTTAAAGCACTTCGAACGAGAAACGCCGCGCGCAGCTAGCGTGGAGGCATGACTGCTCCCCAGACTTTCACTAAAACCGGAACTGGACCCCGCGCCGCTGAAGCTGAAGCGGCCTATTTGCGCTGGCTGCGGGAAGGGTCGAACGCTGTCGTCGAGGTTTACAGCGTCGATGTGGAGGCGAACACCCTGACTATCGAGGAGGTCGCGTCCGCACGGCCAACGCGTGAGGCTGCGCGCCGCGCCGGGGAGGAGCTCGCCGCGATCCACGCCATGGGGGCAGAAGCCTTCGGCGCGCCTGCAGAAGGCTGGGATGGGCCGAACTATATTGGCCGCGCGCAGCAGGATTGCATCCCGGCGCGGCGCTGGGCGGAGTTCTACACGGAGCAGCGCGTGCTGCCGTTCGCGGAAAAAGCCCACAAAGGCGGAACGCTGAGCGCCGATGGGCTGGAGACAGTGAAACGCGCGTGCGAGGCACTCGTCGCGGAGGATGAAGACGCCCCGCTCGCGCGCATCCACGGCGATCTGTGGGCGGGCAACCTGTTGTTCTCGCCGGACGGCCCGCGGTTCATCGACCCGGCGGCGCACGGCGGACACCCACTGACAGACATTGCGATGCTCGAGCTCTTTAGCGCTCCGTACGTTAGCGAGATCGCATCGGGCTACCTCGTCGCCGGCGGCGACCTCGGCCGCGACTGGGAGGCCCGCATCCCGATCCACCAGCTTCACCCGCTCGCGGTGCACTGCTACACGCACGGCGCGAGCTACGCCCGCCCGCTTATCGACGCCGCCGAGCGCACCCTCGACCTCACCCGTTAGGGGATTGAACTACTGGTTGTAGCTGCTAAAATCGCAATGTAATACACGTACTACAAACGAGGGTCTGCACCATGGGCGAGGTTGAACGCAAGCTCCAAGAGCTTCTCGCAGAACACCACCGTTCCCACACGGTGTCTATGCGTGAGTTGAACCAGCAAACACGCAGGGTGATCGATCGTGTGCAATCGGAGGGGGTTGCTTTGACCATCACAGACCGCAGCAAGCCGGTTGCGGAAATCCGGCCACTGAGCCAGCGAACCGGAATTGACCGGTTAGAGGACCTCGGACTGATCATGCAGAGGGGCGTACCCATGGAGATCAACTGGGAGCCCATTGAGGGAACCGGTTATTCGCTTGAGCAATTCCTCGAAGACCGCAAGGACAACCGCATTGACGCGGCGCTGAGTAGTGAATTCTAGTGGTGCGGTTTACGTAGACACGTCAGCGCTCATTCCGCTCGCCGTCTCCGAAGTGCATAGTGCGTGGGCGAAGCAAGTGCTCGACGATAAAGATCTCGTCAGTTCTGTGATCGGAAAAGTCGAACTCGCCCGTGTTCCCAAGAGAACGGAAGAGTTTGGCGCACAGATCCTCGGCCTTGCGGCGAAACTGAGTCTCGTCGGTTTGAATAGCGAGGTCGTGGAATTTGCAGGGGCGATACCTGGTTTCCTGAAGGCGCTCGACGCTATTCATCTGGGGACCTGGCTTCTATTGCGTTCTCGTGAGTTCCACTGTGATTTCGTCACGGCAGATCGACAGTTAGCGCGTGCAGCCACGACTGTCGGTGCAACGGTCATCCATCCGTTTGGAAGCGAACTCTAGGTTCTCGGGGCGGGGGCGTCAACGCCACCACGTGTCGGCGGGACCAGGCGGAAGGTGGCGCTTGTGCTGGCCGACGGCCCACAGGTGCTCGAGACGCTTTGCCGCATCGTCGGGAACCTGCTTCCCCTCGAGATAGTCGTCGATGTGGGGGTAGGTGATGCCGAGGGCTTCTTCGTCGGGAAGCGCTGGGCGATCGTCCTCGAGATCGGCGGTGGGCACCTTTTCATAAAGGCGCTTGTCGGCCCCGAGGTGTTCCAGAAGCTGGGCGCCCTGGCGTTTGTTGAGGCCCGCGAGAGGGACGAGGTCGGCCGCCCCGTCGCCGAACTTGGTGAAGAAGCCGGTGACGTTTTCCGCCGCGTGGTCGGTGCCCACGACGAGGAGGCCGAGCTCGCCGGCGATCGCGTACTGGGCGATCATGCGCATGCGGGCTTTGACGTTGCCTTTGTTGAAGTCGGTGAGCTCGTTCCCGTCGAGTGCGGCAGCTACTGCGCCTGCCATCGCTGTCGTGGCCGGTTCGATGTCGACGGTGACACGGCGGTCAGGCTGGATGAAGTCCAACGCGAGCTGCGCGTCATCCTCGTCGGACTGCACGCCGTGGGGGAGACGGATGGCGACGAACTGGCACTCGCTGGAGGGGTCGTTGGCACGGACCTTTTCCACGGCGAGCTGTGCGAGCCGTCCGGCGAGGGTGGAGTCCTGCCCGCCGGAGATCCCCAGCACGTAGCCGCGGGCACCAGTCACGGCGAGGTAATCGGCGAGGAAATCGACGCGGGCGGCGACTTCCTCCGCTGGATCGATAAAGGGCTTCACAGCCAGCGCGTTCACTATCTCTCGCTGCGTGTTCCGGTCGGAGTCTGACATGACAGCCATGGTAGCCGGGTGCACTATGTGGGGCATGACTTCAACTGAGGCTGTGTCCACCACGAGTTCTACAGCATCGGCGCAGCAGCGCAGGTACGTCCGTACGGTCGCCGCGATCGCGGCGTTCGGCGGGCTTCTTTTCGGTTATGACACCGGCGTGATGAGCGGCGCCTTGCTGTTCATCACGCCCGAGTTCGGCATGTCGCCCGCGCAGGAGGGCATGGTCACCGCGATGCTGCTCGTCGGCGCTGCACTCGGCGCTGTCAGCGGCGGGGCAGTGGCGGACAAGTTGGGCCGTCGTGTGACGCTCATTCTGGGCGGAGTGCTCTTCGTCGCCGGGTCGGTGTGGTGCGCGCTGGCGACGTCTCCGGAGATGCTCGGTACGGCCAGGGCATTCCTGGGTGTTGCAGTGGGTGCGGTATCGATTGTCACGCCGATGTACATCTCGGAAATGGTGCCGGCAGCGGTGCGTGGTCGGCTCGTGTCGCTCAACACGCTGATGATTGTGGTGGGGCAGTTGCTCGCGTACGTGGTCAATTCGCTTCTCGCACCGTCGGGCAGCTGGCAGCTCATGCTGGGTGCGGCGGCGGTGCCGGGCGCTGTCTTGGCTGTGGGCATGGTGTTCTTGCCGGACACGCCTGTCTGGCTGTCGCGGCATGGGCGTATCAGCGACGCCCGCGCCGTCGCCTCCCGCACCGGCATCGACACCGACGAACTCGCGCAGGCAACGCGCGAGGACGCGGAGGTGCGTGCAGCTCAGCAGGGCCAGTGGCGCACCTTGGCGGGGTCGAGGTGGATGCGCATGACGGTGCTCGTGGCCGCTCTGCTGGGTGTGACGCAGCAGATCTCCGGTGTCAATGCCATCGTCTACTTCGCTCCGACGATGATGAACAACGTCGGGGTGTCTACTCAGAACTCGGTGTACACCTCGATGGTGATTGGTCTGGTGTCGGTGGTGGCCTGTTACATCGGCCTGCAGCTAGTGGACAGGATCGGCAGGAAGCGGCTGCTGCTCGGCGGTCTGACGCTGAACGTGATCTTCCTGGTGCTGCTGGCGGTGGTGTACCGGGCGGCTGAGGCGAATACGTCGTTAGCAATGCTCGCGCTGGCGTTCATGGCGTTGTTCATTGCTTCCCAACAAGCTGCGGTGTCGCCGACGACGTGGCTGCTCATCTCCGAGCTGGTGCCTCCGCAGATCCGCGGCGTGGGAATGGGTGTGGCGGGTCTGGCGCTGTGGATGGCAAACTGGGCGGTGGCGCAGTTCTTCCTGCCGCTCGTGGATACCGTGGGGGCGACGGCGACGTTCGTGATGTTCGCGATGTGCGGTGTCGCGGCCGCCGGATTTGTCAAGGTCATGGTTCCGGAGACGGTGGGCCGCACCCTCGACAGTGTGGCTGGTGAGATGAAGCAGCGTTTTGGTGGTTAAGGGGCTGCTCGGGTAACATGGTCCCCCGTTGTGCGGCAGCGCCTGTCTTGGCGCGCCGTGATAAATAAAGGCACTCACGCAGAGCCTATTGTGTCAGCAGAGTCAACAAAGAAAGGAGCGCCCGATGAAGGTCCGCAAGTCGCTTCGGTCGCTGAAGAACAAGCCGGGCGCCCAGGTTGTGCGCCGCCACGGCAAGGTGTACGTGATCAACAAGAAGGATCCGCGTTTCAAGGCCCGTCAGGGTTAAGCGGTTCTTAGCGCCAGCGCCCCCGTCTTGCGTGCGAAAGCTCGCGGCGGGGGCGCTCTCCATTTTCCAAAGAATGTGAAATAAGTCACTTTTCCGGGAAAATTTCACCCGTGTAAGCCATTCTGGACGCGTAAAACATTCCGGGGTAACTACATGTAGGTGATTTAGTGGCCGTATCCTGCAAATACCATGTTTGTAACTACTATATGTAGTAGTGGTTGCTTGTTTTTCCTACAACGTATAGTGTTTCAAAGTGTTCGCCCCCGGGATGTGAACAGCTGGTTGTTCCCCGGAAGCCAACAGGCCCCAGTGCCACGTTCAAAGCCGTGTAATCAGAGCAGTTTTCCCGAGCAGAAAAGAGTCGTCCCCGCTATGTCCATCACCCTCTACACCAAGCCCGCATGCGTGCAGTGCAACGCGACCAAGAAGGCCCTCGACCGTTCAGGTCTGAACTACACCACCGTGGATATCTCCCTGGATGACTCCGCCCGTGACTACGTGATGGCGCTGGGTTACCTGCAGGCCCCGGTCGTGGAAGTCGACGGTGACCACTGGTCCGGTTTCCGTCCGGACCGCATCCGCACCCTCGCCGAGGCTGCTGCCTAAGCTCGATTCCCACTGCCTGTTAAGCCGTCACCAGCTGGCGGCTTATCGTATGCCCGAAGATAGGTGAGTAGCGCATGCTGGTGGTTTATTTCTCCTCTACGACGGAGAACACGCACCGGTTTGTCGGCAAGCTGGGTTTGCCGGCGGCACGCATTCCGTTGCGCCGCACGCAGCAACCGCTGACAGTGGAGAAGCCCTATGTCTTGGTTGTGCCGACGTATGGGGGAGGGGCGTCGATAAGCGAAGGGAACTCGCGCCCCGTGCCACCGCAAGTTATCCACTTTCTCAATGACCCGCACAATCGTGCTTTGTTGCGTGGTGTGATCGCGGGAGGCAACTCCAACTTCGGCCCTGATTTCGGCCGGGCAGGCGAGGTGATCTCCGCTAAGACGGGCGTGCCCTACCTCTACCGCTTCGAAATGATGGGCACAGAATACGACGTCACGCACGTGCGTGATTCTCTTATCGCCCACCGCGAGCGGCTCGGGTTGGACCCGATGACATCCACGGAAAAAGATCGGCTCGACGGGCACGTGCAGACCCGCGTCGACGACAGTGCGCGGCGGCTGGCACAGTTGCGCGAGCGCTACCAAACGGTGTGACAACAGACTTCACAACTTCATAGCTGTACCTCTCCTATAAACGCTCCATGAACTCCCGCACAAGAAAGGCCCGACTACAGTGACCGCCACAACGGGAAAGACCGTCGCTGAGCCCGTCGACACGGCAGATCAGCTCGACTACCACGCGCTCAACGCGCTGCTGAACCTTTATGACGAGAACGGCCACATCCAGTTCGACAAAGACCGTGAGGCCGCGAACCAGTTCTTCCTCCAGCACGTCAACCAGAACACCGTCTACTTCCACGACCTGGAAGAGAAGATGAACTACCTGGTAGAGAACAAGTACTACGAGCCGGGCGTCATCAAGGCCTACGACTGGGACTTTGTGAAGTCCACGTTCAAGCGGGCCTACGCCTTCAAGTTCCGCTTCCAGTCCTTCCTCGGCGCGTACAAGTACTACACTTCCTACACGCTGAAAACCTTCGACGGCCGCCGCTACCTGGAGCGTTTCGAAGACCGCGTGGCCATGACCGCTTTGTTCCTCGCCGACGGCAACGAGGAGATCGCCTCCGCGCTTGTCGACGAAATTATGACCGGCCGGTTCCAGCCCGCCACCCCCACCTTCCTCAACGCGGGTAAGGCACAGCGCGGCGAGCTGGTGTCCTGCTTCCTGCTGCGTATCGAGGACAACATGGAGTCCATCGGCCGCGCCATCAACTCCTCCCTGCAGCTATCGAAGCGCGGCGGTGGTGTGGCGCTGCTGCTGAGCAACATCCGCGAGTCCGGCGCGCCGATTAAGCACATTGAGAACCAGTCCTCCGGTGTCATCCCCGTGATGAAGCTGCTGGAAGACTCCTTCTCCTACGCCAACCAGCTCGGCGCCCGCCAGGGTGCTGGTGCGGTGTACTTGAACGCGCACCACCCGGACATCATGCGCTTCTTGGACACCAAGCGTGAGAACGCGGACGAGAAGATCCGCATCAAGACGCTCTCGCTCGGTGTGGTCATCCCGGACATCACCTTTGAGCTGGCCAAGCGCAACGACGACATGTACCTGTTCTCCCCGTACGACGTCGAGCGCGTTTACGGTGTGCCGTTCGCCGACATCTCTGTCACGGAGAAGTACGACGAGATGGTGGAGGACCCGCGCATCCGCAAGACGAAGATCAAGGCGCGCCAGTTCTTCCAGACGATCGCCGAGATCCAGTTCGAGTCCGGCTACCCGTACATCCTCTTCGAGGACCACGCCAACCGCGCGAACCCGGTGAAGACCGGCCGGATCAACATGTCCAACCTGTGTTCGGAGATTCTCCAGGTCAACTCTGCCTCCGTGCTGAACGAGGACCTGACCTACGACACGATCGGCCACGACATTTCCTGCAACTTGGGCTCGCTCAACATTGCGATGGCAATGGATTCGGACAACTTCTCCCGCACCGTCGAGACCGCCATTCGCGGCCTGACGGCTGTCGCGGACAAGACCTCGATCGATTCGGTGCCGAGCGTGCGCGAGGGCAACGATGCCTCGCACGCCATCGGCTTGGGCCAGATGAACCTGCACGGCTACCTCGGCCGCGAGCACATCGAGTACGGCTCCGAGGAAGGCCTGGACTTCACCAACGCCTACTTCGCCACGATCATGTACGAGTGCCTCAAGGCCTCCCACAAGATCGCCGTGGAGAAGGGTCAGCGCTTCGCGGGCTTCGAGGACTCCGAGTACGCCAGCGGCGAGTTCTTCGACCGCTACAACCCGGCTGACTTCCAGCCGAAGACGCAGCGCGTGAAGGAGCTTTTCGACGGCTCCTCCGCCCAGCCCCCGAGCGCCGAGGAATGGGAGCAGCTCAAGGCCGATGTCGCCCGCGACGGCATCTACAACCGTTACCTGCAGGCGGTTCCGCCGACCGGCTCGATCTCCTACATCAACAACTCGACCTCGTCGATCCACCCGATCGCCTCCAAGATCGAGATCCGCAAGGAAGGCAAGATCGGCCGCGTCTACTACCCGGCGCCGCACATGGACAACGAGAACGCCGACTACTTCAAGGACGCGTACGAGATCGGTTTCGAGAAGATCATCGACACCTACGCTGAAGCCACGAAGTATGTGGACCAGGGCTTGTCGCTGACGCTGTTCTTCAAGGACACCGTGACTACCCGCGACATCAACCGCGCCCAGATCTACGCGTGGCGTAAGGGCATCAAGACGCTCTACTACATCCGCCTGCGCCAGATGGCGCTCGAGGGCACTGAGGTTGAGGGCTGCGTGTCCTGCATGCTCTAGTTTTTCTGTGCCCTGTCGCACCCCGAGGGTCGGAACCATCGCGTTCCCCCCTCGGGGTGCGACATTTTTGGGGGAGGGGTTTGGGTGCGTCGTCAAGCAAATGTCCGTAACCCTCTAGGATGGGTGGCATGACCCACGAGGAGACCCACGATTACGAGGCGTACGTCGAATCCCACCCCGCGCCTTTGAAGGCCGTGAACTGGAACAGCATCCCTGACGACAAAGACCAGGAGGTATGGGACCGCCTCACCGGCAACTTCTGGCTGCCGGAGAAAATCCCGGTGTCCAACGACATCCCGAGCTGGAACACGCTTAACGACGCAGAACAGCTGTCCACGATGCGCGTGTTTGCCAACCTGACGCTGCTGGACACGATCCAGGGCACCGTCGGTGCGGTCTCCCTCATCCCGGACGCGAAGACACTGCACGAGGAGGCTGTGTACACCAACATCGCGTTCATGGAGTCCGTCCACGCGAAGAGCTACTCGAACATCTACATGACGCTCGCGTCGACACCGCAGATTAACGACGCCTTCCGCTGGACCGAAGAAAACGCTGAAGTGCAGCGGAAAGCCAAAATCATCCAGAGCTACTACTGCGGCGACGATCCGCTCAAGCGCAAGATCGCCTCGGTGATGCTGGAGTCCTTCCTGTTCTACTCCGGCTTCTACCTGCCGCTGAACTGGTCGGTGCACTCCAAGCTGACCAACACCGCCGACATCATCCGCCTGATCATCCGCGACGAAGCAGTGCACGGCTATTACATCGGCTACAAGTACCAGGTTGGCCTGCGCGACGAGTCCCAGCAACGCCAGGACGAGCTCAAGGAGCACGCCTTCGACTTGCTCTACGACCTTTACGACAACGAGATCCAGTACACCGAGGACCTTTACGATCCGCTCGGCTGGACCGAGGACGTCAAGCGCTTCCTGCGCTACAACGCCAATAAGGCACTGAACAACCTCGGTTACGAGGGGCTTTTCCCGGTCGACGAGACGCGCGTGTCGCCCGCCATCCTGGCATCGCTTGCCCCGAACGCCGACGAGAACCACGACTTCTTCTCCGGCTCCGGCTCCTCCTACGTCATTGGTAAGGCCGAGGACACGCAGGACGACGACTGGGACTTCTAACCCCTCCTTGACCTGTGGGTCCCTTGCCCCGGCTGCTCCTTTTCCTGGACCGGTCGGGGCATTCTTTGGCTTAACCTATTCCGGGGTTATACCGCCCCCGTTCTGGGTTGAAATCCGGGCATTGCCGGGCATGCGGTGGTCGGGTGTCTGGTGGTTTCCGTCCAGTCCAGGGCTGTGAGCTGGGGGAGTGGTTGCCCCCGGAATGAGCAGCGCGAAGAGGCTGCACGTCATCTGGATTTTCGCTGGACCGCTGGTTAAGATGAAGCGGTATTAGCCGCGCCCTATCTATGCCGTCTGCGAGCTGATTTTCGTCAGCTCCGGGCAGGCTTGGCCGGGGCGCCCCCGGGAAATCCCACTGGGGGAGGAGCGGCTGAGGTTAATTCAGGAGGATACGTATGACTGCTGTGGCACCACGGCTCGACGCTGATGTCGTCGAGGCTGCACCGGCACGGCCGGAGCCGACCGGCAAGGCCCGCAAAGGCACCCGCCTTTGGGACCTGATGACCACCACGGACCACAAACAGCTGGGCATTTTCTACATTATTTCGGCGTTTATCTGGTTCTTCGTCGGTGGCCTGATGGCCCTGCTGATCCGCGCGGAGCTTTTCTCCCCGGGTCTCCAGTTCCTTTCTAACGAGCAGTTCAACCAACTGTTCACCCTGCACGGCACCGTGATGCTGCTGGCATTCGGTACCCCGATTGTGTGGGGCTTCGCCAACTTCGTTCTGCCGCTGCAGATCGGTGCCCCGGATGTCGCCTTCCCGCGTTTGAACGCGTTCGGCTTCTGGATCACCACTGCCGGTGTCATCGCCATGCTCGCCGGCTTCCTCACCCCAGGTGGTGCCGCCGACTTCGGCTGGACCATGTACATGCCGCTGGCTGACGCGATCCACACCCCGGGTGTCGGCGCTGACCTGTGGATCCTCGGTGTCGGTGCAACCGGTATCGGTACCCTGGCCTCCGCCATCAACATGGTGACCACCGTGCTCACCCTGCGTGCGCCGGGCATGACTATGTTCCGTCTGCCGGTGTTCACCTGGACCATCTTCGTGGCCTCCATCCTGGCCCTGATGATCTTCCCGCTGCTGACCGCTGCAGCCCTCGGTGTGCTCTACGACCGCAAACTCGGCGGCCACATCTTCGACCCGGCCAACGGTGGCGCCATTCTGTGGCAGCACCTGTTCTGGTTCTTCGGTCACCCCGAGGTCTACGTCCTCGCACTGCCGTTCTTCGGTATCATCTCCGAGGTCATCCCGGTCTTCTCCCGCAAGCCGGTCTTCGGCTACATCGGCCTGGTCTTTGCAACCCTGGCCATCGGTGGCCTGTCCATGGCTGTGTGGGCGCACCACATGTACGTCACCGGTGCGGTTCTGCTGCCGTTCTTCTCCTTCATGACCTTCCTGATCGCTGTTCCGACCGGCGTGAAGTTCTTCAACTGGGTGGGCACCATGTGGAACGGCCACCTCACCTTTGAGAGCCCGATGCTGTGGTCCGTCGGCTTCCTGTTCGTGTTCCTCTTCGGTGGTCTGACCGGCATTATGCTGGCTGCCCCGCCGCTGGACTTCCAGCTGTCTGACACCTACTTCGTTGTCGCGCACTTCCACTACACCCTCTTCGGTACGGTCGTGTTCGCGTCGTGCGCAGGCATCTACTTCTGGTTCCCGAAGATGACGGGCCGCATGCTCGACGAGCGCCTGGCGAAGATCCACTTCTGGCTCGTCATGATCGGCTTCAACATGACCTTCCTGGTCCAGCACTGGCTGGGCAACATGGGTATGCCGCGCCGTTACGCCGACTACCTGGACTCCGACGGCTTCACCCTGCTGAACCAGATCTCTACGATCGGCTCCTTCATCCTGGGTATCGCCTTCCTGCCGTTCATCTGGAACGTGTACAAGTCCTGGCGCTACGGCGAGGTCGTCACCGTCGACGACCCGTGGGGCTACGGCAACTCCCTGGAGTGGGCAACCTCCTGCCCGCCTCCTGGCCACAACTTCACCTCCCTGCCGCGTATCCGCTCTGAGCGCCCCGCGTTCGAGCTGCACTACCCGCACATGGTGGAAACCCTGCGCCGTGAGGCCCACACCGGCCACCACGACCCGCGCTCTGAGGCAACCACCCCGGAAGAGAACGAGCACACTGGCTCTGACTCCCGTGAGTCCGAGACCGTGACCTCTGCTTCGCAGCGCACTGCCACGGAGACCGTGACCAAGGTGCGTCCGGCAGACGGCCGCGACTCCGGCTCCACCAAGGCGACCGACTAGTAGGCCACTCCTGAACTAACCGGCAGGCCCCGCTCCCCACATCGTGGAGCGGGGCCTGTTGCTGTAGGTTCGAATTCATGACGTATTCGGTGACCCTTCAACCCGGCCTCCAGCACGCAGTGATCACGTTGTCGGGGGCTGATCACCCCGGTGTGAGTGCGGCATTCTTCGCGGTGTTGTCCCAGCACGGGGTGCAGCTGCTGGACGTTGAGCAGGCGCAGTTCCGTGGCCGTCTTGCTCTCGCGGCGTTCGCGGGCGTCACCACGAGCGGTGTCGAGGCGCTACGCCACGACCTTGAAGCGGCACCGGAGCTGGCGGACCAATCGGTGACCATCGAGACGGACGAGGCATCTTTGGCTCCGCAGCGTCGCCGTTCCACCCATGCTGTGGTCGTGCTCGGCGATCCGGTGACGGCGGAGGCGGTCTCTGAAATCGGCCGCACCCTCGCGGACTTCGGTGCGAACATCGACCGTATCCGCGGCATTTCTGATTATCCGGTGACGGGATTGGAGTTGTCGATCACCATTCCTGGTTCCGGCGACGAGGTCAGCCACACGGTGCGCCAAGCGTTAGCGGAGCTCACCACAGCTCTCGGCGTCGATATCGCGATTGAGCGCGCTGGTCTGGCCCGCCGCTCGAAACGCCTGGTGTGTTTCGACTGCGATTCGACCCTCATCACGGGCGAGGTCATCGAGATGCTCGCTGCTCACGCGGGTCGTGAAGCGGAGGTCGCCGAGGTCACCGAGCGCGCGATGCGCGGGGAGCTGGACTTTGAGGAGTCGTTGCGTGAGCGCGTCGCAACGCTGGCGGGGCTGGACGCGTCGGTGCTTGACAGCGTCGCTCGCGGCATCGAACTCACCCCCGGAGCCCGCACAACGATCCGCACGTTAAAGCAGATGGGCTACCGCACCGCAGTCGTCTCGGGTGGGTTCATCCAGGTGCTTGAGCCGATGGCCGCCGACCTGGACCTCGATTACGTGCGCGCGAACACGCTCGAGATCGTGGACGGGAAACTCACCGGAAAGGTGATCGGCAAGGTCGTGGACCGCAAGGCGAAGGCGGAGTTCCTCGCCGAGTTCGCTGAAGATTCGGGCCTGCGTTTGTCCCAGACGGTGGCCGTTGGCGACGGTGCGAATGACATCGACATGCTCACCGCGGCCGGTCTGGGCATCGCTTTCAACGCGAAGCCAGCGCTGCGCGAGGTCGCGGACACCTCGGTCACCCATCCGTTCCTGGATTCGGTGCTGTACATCATGGGTGTGCCGCGCCATGAGATCGATACGCTCAACGAGGAGCAGGGTATCGACGGCAAAGTCGCGCTCGATTAATGCCGGAAACAGCTGACACAGCCGCGCTCATCACGGCAGCGCACCGGTTCTTAGCCGGGAGCCTTGCCGACGACCGCCGTGGCGGGGAAGACCCAGACGATCCCGCCACCGTTCAGGCGATGCAGATCGCGCTGCATATTCCGAAAGCGGACCCGCCGCAGCGTAACGACGCTCTTGTGGCCGCTGCCCGAGCCGTCGCAGCTGTGTGTCTCGACCCGCGCGCGGGGCAAGAGTCCGCCTGGCGCGACGCGCTGGCACAGTGGTACGGCCACCGGATCCGCAAGATCGCCCGGCGTGCCCGCGGTGCCGCGTGGGAGAACGTGCAGACGCTGCCCGGCTGCACGTTCCGATCCAGCGCGACGGGTCCGGTCGCCGAAGCTCGCGCGTTCATTCCGTCCGCCGTTGGGGAGGTTCCGCACGCGATCGGCAAACTGCAGATCAAAGGCACCGATCTCCCGCACGATGACCTGCCGGCGCCCAGTGTCGGTGACATCGAGATGTCATCGGTGCCAGTGATTCTTGTCGACGACTCGCTCGCAATGACCGCGGGTAAGGCCGCCGCCCAGGTCGGTCACGGGTCGATGCTGCTCGCCGCGCAGATGAGCGAAGCGTGGGCGGTGCGCTGGGCCCTCGACGGCTTTCCCCTTGCGGTCCGCGAGGTCCCGCGCGAGCTTATCCGCGCGACCGCGGCGCTTCCCGCGTCTGTTCCCGTCCGCGATAGCGGCTTCACGGAGGTCGCTCCGGGGTCAGTGACGGTGGTGGCGCATCCTGGCGCCTACTCCGCGGAGGACTCGGCCGCGGACTTCTCAGCAGGCTGAGCCACGAGTCGGCGCAGCGCACCGTGCACCACCCCGGGGTCTGTCGTCTCCCAAAAGTCGGGGAGGGAGGCGCGGAGGAAGGATCCGTAGCGCTTCGTCACCAACCGGCTGTCCAGGACGGAGACGACGCCGCGGTCGGTCGTGCTGCGCAGCAACCGGCCAGCACCCTGGGCGAGCAGGAGTGCGGCGTGGGTGGCGGAGACGTCCATGAACCCGGAGCGGCCGGCGGCGTCGGCGGCGCGTGAGCGGGCCTGGAGCAGCGGGTCATCGGGGCGGGGGAAGGGGATCCGGTCGATCATGACGTGGGAGAGGGAGCGGCCGGGGACATCGACACCCTGCCACAGGCTCAAGGTGCCGAACAGACACACGTTCTCCCCGGCGGCGAACTTGTTCACCAGTGCGCCGATGGTGTCGTCGCCTTGGACCAGAATGTCGAAGGGCAACCGGGTGCGCAGCGCGTCGGCGGCTTCTTGTGCGGCACGGCGAGAGGAGAACAATCCCAGCGTCCGTCCGCCGGCCGCGGTGATGAGCTCAGCCATCTCGTCGAGGGTGCCATCGCTGATGCCGTCGCGGCCCGGCGGCGGCAAGTGCTTGGCGGTGTAGAGAATTCCAGAGCGACGCGGGTCAAAGGGGGTGCCGGCGTCGAGGCTGTCCCAGGTGCCGTCGGGAAGCCCCCAGGCCGCGGCCATCGCGCGGAAGTTGCCGCCTACAGCAAGGGTGGCGGAGGTGAGCACGACCGTCTTCTCGCCAAACAAGTTGTCGCGCAACAAGGCCGACACGGACAGCGGCGCTACTGAAACGGAGGCGGACTCCGGGCTGGAGGAGGCGCTGCGGGCGAGCCAGACAACGTCGAAATGCTTGGCGGGATCGTCTTCGTCAAAGACGCTCAAAATGCGATCGAAGGAGGTGTACAGCTCACCAAGGTGATTGCGCAGGTTCTCTCGCTCGGCTGCGGTCTCCGGGTCTTTGGTCGCTTCGCCTTCTGGGGCGCGGGCGATGGCCTCTCCGGTGCGGCGCAGTTCATCCTGCACTGCGACGAAGGCGGCGCGGGTGGGATCCGAGATGGTTTCCCAGCGGCCGGGGGATTCGGTGTCGAGGACGGCGGCGAAGTCGTCGATAAGCTCCTCGAGCGTGTCTTTGCGCCTGTTTTCTCCCAGCTTCCCGGCGCGGCGGGCCGCGAGCCGCAGCGCGTGAGGGGAGATTTCGTTGGTGGCCACGGAGGTGACGCGGCCGTCGAGCTCGTGGGCCTCGTCGATGATGACGGCGGAGTGCTCGGGCAGGATGGAGGCGCCCGAAAGCGCGTCGATGGCTAAAAGCGCGTGGTTGGTCACCACGATGTCGGCCTCACCGGCGCGCACACGGGCGGCTTCGGCGAAGCATTCGGCACCGTGCGGGCACCGCGTGGCGCCCAAGCACTCGTTGGCAGTGACGGAGACATGCCGCCACGCTTTGTCGGGCACACCGGGTTCAAGGTCATCGCGGTCACCGGTCTCGGTTTCTTCGGCCCATTCGTGCACGCGTTTGACGTGGCGGCCGAGCCAGGAGACGTCTTCTTCGTCGACCAGTGCTTCCTGTCCGTCCCCGGTGCCGTCCAGAACACCGATCTTGTTCAGGCACACGTAGTTGGAGCGGCCCTTCAAAATGGCAAACGTCGGGGTGCGCGGCAACAGCGGGTCAAGGGCTTCCACCAGGCGCGGCAGGTCGCGCTCTACCAGCTGGCGCTGCAGAGCGAGCGTTGCCGTGGAGACGATCACGGTCGTGTCGTTCGCCTGCGCGTGCCGGATCGAGGGCACCAGGTAGGCCAAAGATTTGCCGGTGCCGGTGCCCGCTTGGACGGCGAGGTGACGTTCGTCGGCAAGCGCTGTGGAAACGGCCTCCGCCATGGCGATTTGCCCCGGGCGTTGCGTGCCGCCGAGGGATTCGACGGCAGCGTCGAGAAGCTCGCGCGCAGACAGCGACAACCGTTCCATCACTCTTCCGGGAATCCGACGAAGCGTGTGCGGATCGCCGGTTCATCGCGGGACAACGACAGACCTTCCCACGGCAGCGTTTCGCGTTGTTTCGCAAGGTGGGTGCGGGTCGCTTCAAGGTCATCTAGCCCCTCGACGATTTCACCGTCGCGGATGAGCGGGACGACAAGCTCGCGGTAATCCAGCGTCGTCGGGGTGCCGGGGTGCTTATCGAGCGGGTAAACGATCTCGTCGACCGCGACACCGGAGCCGCGGTACGTGCGCAGTGCTCCCTTCGCGCCGCCTTTCATTTGCTTGCCGGAGCTGCGCTTAGCGACGGGCACACCGTCTACCTCCACAAGCTTGTACACCATTCCTGCCGTGGGAGCTCCGGAACCTGTGGCTACCGACGTGCCCACGCCGTAGCCGTCGACCGGGTCCGACCGCAGGCCGGCGATGGCGAATTCGTCCAGGTCGGAGGAAACGATGATCTTCGTGTTGTACGCACCGAGCTCATCGAGCTGCGCCCGCACGCGCCGCGACATGATGCCCAGGTCACCGGAGTCCAGGCGCACGCCGCCGAGCTCCGGGCCCGCGACCTCCACCGCGTTGGCCACACCCTGGGTGATGTCGTAGGTGTCCACCAGCAGGGTCGTGTCCACACCGAGGGAGTCGATCTGCGCCTTGAAAGCGGCCTTCTCGTTCGGGGTGCCGTCAGGGTTGGTGTGCAGCAGCGTCCAGGCGTGGGCGGCGGTGCCGGAGGCCGGGATGCCGTAGCGCAGGGAGGCTTCCATGTTGGAGGTGGAGCCGAACCCGGCGATGTAGGCGGCGCGTGCACCGGTCACCGCAGCCTGCTCGTTGGTGCGGCGCGAGCCCATCTCCATGATCGGGCGGCCGTCGGCAGCCGTGACCATGCGCGAGGCGGCGGAGGCGATCGCGGAGTCGGAGTTGAGGATCGACAGGATGACCGTCTCCAGGATGCAGCATTCTGCGAATGTGCCGCGCACGGTGAGGATGGGGGAGTAGGGGAAGTACAGCTCACCTTCCCTGTAGCCGTCAATGTGCCCGGTGAAGCGGTAGTTGCGCAGGTACTCACGGGTTTCCTCGCTAAGGAAGTCGGCCGTGGACAACTGGTCTTCGGTGAAACGGAATTTCTCCACGGCTTCAATCAGGCGACCAGTGCCTGCGACAACCCCGTAACGGCGTTCGTTGGGCAGCTTGCGGGCGAAGACTTCGAAAACGCATTGGCGCGAGTGGGTGCCGTCCTTCATGGATGCATCGAGCATGGTGAGCTCGTACATGTCGGTAAGAAAGGCGGTTGACGGCTGTTGGTTCATGCAGTCAAGCCTAGTCTGTCCTCGTCTCCGTACGACAAGGACAGAGCTGTGTCAGTGTTGTGTCAGTGCCGTGCCAGTAGCAGTGGCAGTGGCCGTGGCGGCGTGGGGCGTACGCGCAGAGCACTCTTTAGTACGCTTGAAGCCATGACTGGTGTCAACCCTGAGATTCGGCCCGGTGTCCGGATGGGATCCCCCATGGCCACGCCTGACCTCGACGAGCAGATTGAGGTCAACGTCGACACGGCGGAGAACCTGCCGTGGATGTGCATTGTGTGGGATGACCCGGTGAACCTGCAAAGCTACGTCACCTACGTGTTCCAGACAGTGCTGGGTTACGGCCGTAAGCGCGCCCAGGAGCTGATGATGCAGGTGCACACCGAAGGCAAAGCCGTGGTGTCCTCCGGCGAGAAAGACAAGGTCGAGGGCGACGTGAAGAAGCTGCACACCGCGGGTCTGTGGGCCACGATGCAGCAAGCTGGTTAAAGTTCCCGCCCGGCCGCGTGATGTGGCCGGGCTTGGAAAGGAGATAAGGCATGCAGCCGTGGCGGCGGAAGAAAGGCCTGATGCGGGCCACACGCTTTAGCACTGTGTTCGAGCCGATGGAGCGCGAGGTCATTGGGGATCTCACGGCCACGGTGTCGGAGGCGTTGATCCAACGCGCGCAGTCCGCGCCGAAGGATGAGCTCGCGGAGATGATGGATATGCCCTCCGGCCACACCGAGGCGCCGGCGGACCCGTCGCTCGCCCGCCTCCTGCCGGATTTTGAGCGCGCCGGGGACGAAGAATTCGACGGCGACAACGCTCTGCTGCGCAGCCTGCACGAAACAGACATCATCAAGGCGAAGCTGGCGAACTTGCAGGTGATCAACACTGCGCTTGGTCCGACCGGCGGGGTCGCGGTGAGTGTCGAGGAGCACGAGGCGCAACAGGTCATCGCCGCGTTGAACGACATGCGCCTCTACGTCGCTGCCGCCGACGCTCCGACAGAGGCTGCTGAGCAGGACCGCGACAACCTTGTCGAGTGGCTCGCGTACTGCCAGGAATCGCTGCTGCAGGCCCTCATGGGGGAATGAGCGCATGGAGCTTAGCTGCGGTTTCTCCCTCCCCGGTTTAGCCCTCGGCCACCAATCGCTAGGTGACACGGGAGTGACAGCGCTTGTCTCCACGTCCGCCGCCGGCATGGTGGCAGCCGTCGACCAGCGCGGTGGCGGCCCCGGCACCCGGGAAACTGACCTGCTCAAACCTCACAACACAGTGGAGCGCGTGAACGCGATCGTGCTGGCTGGGGGTTCTGCGTTCGGTTTGGCCGCAGCCGATGGAGCGATGCGTGAGCTGGAATCCCGCGGCCTCGGGTTCGCAGTTTTCGGTGAAGGCAACCCGGGCCCCCGGGTGCCGATTGTCCCCGCTGCCGTCGTCTTCGACCTCATCATCGGCGACCCGAACCACCGGCCCAGCCCCGAGGACGGTGCCGCCGCAGTACGTGCGGCTCTCGACGGCCACAGCGGCGATGCGGTCTCTGCCGTGCCTGTTGGTTCAGTCGGTGCTGGCTGTGGCGCGACCGCCGGCGTTCTCCGCGGCGGGTTCGGCGTCGCACAAACACGTGTCGGCGATTTCACCGTTGCCGCCGCTGTCGTGGCCAATCCGCTCGGCAGTGTCATTGACCCGGATACTGGCCGCTTCTTCGGCGACCTCGCCCGCCCCGCTGTGGACCTGGACGCCTTTGTCGCGTTGGAGCGGCCCCAACCGAAACTGAATACCACGATCGGGGTGGTGGCGACGGACTGCCCGGTGGGCGTCGATAAGCTTGAGCGCCTCGCGATGACCGGCCATGACGGGATTGCTCGCGCCGTGCGCCCCGCACACTCACCTCTCGACGGCGATACCCTGTTCGCCGTCTCCACCGCCGAACCGGAGGCATACACGGGGTCCGCAGCCGACGCCGCCGCGGACCCGGACCTCTACTACGCCTTGTGCGACGCGTCCGCTCGGTGCGTCGAAGCGGCAATCGTCCGTGGCGTCGCTGCCGCTGAACCTGGTTATGGTGTCGCCGCGTGGAGCGAGATCACCTAAGCTTGGCCGCACCATGAGCTATCCATATTCCTCCCCGCATCCTGGCCAGGGACCTACACACGGTTTCAACCCCTACGGTGGTCAACCCGGTCAGAACGGTGTTCCCGGCGTCGGCGGCGGCCCCGTTGTGCCTTCCCAGCAAAGGAGTCTGTACCGCTCCCGCGGCCAGCAAACGCGAACGGGCTTTACCTACGCCATTGGGTATGTGGTGCTCATCTGGGCGGTGCACATAGTCAATGTGGTCATCTTCGGCGGCCGCTTGACGTACTTCGGCATTCACCCGCTGGACCCTTCCTCGCTGCCGCACATTCTCTCATCGCCGATCCTGCACGCGAACTTCGAGCACTTGATGTCCAACACGATCCCCGGCGCGATTTTCGCGTTTTTGATCGGCTACTCCGGGCACCGGGTGTTCTGGGAGGTCACGGCCTTCGTGGTGCTGGTGGGCGGGATCGGCACGTGGATTCTCGGCGGGTTGGGGACAAACCACATCGGCGCCTCCATGCTCGTGTACGGCTGGTTGGGCTACTTGCTTGTACGCGGATTCTTCAACCGTTCCGGCAGCCAGATTGCGCTGGCGGGTGTTCTGGGCCTGATGTACTCAGGATTTATTTGGGGTGTCTTGCCTATGCAGGACGGCATTAGCTGGCAGGCCCACCTGTTCGGCGGCCTTGGCGGTGTCGCCGCTGGTGTGCTGATTACCTCGGACGATCCGCCGGAACTGCAGGCCAAGAAGCAATCACGGAAGGCTGAGAAACAGGCGCGGAGGCAAGCGCGCTGAACCTGTGAACTACATGGGCAAAGGCTTCTTTGTCGCGCATTCATTGTTCGGTTATGGACAAGGAAATCAGATTAAATTCAGATTTTCAGAAAATTTTCTGAGCAAAAGACCTGTTCACTGCGTTTTCGGTACATGCAAAAGAAATATTTTCTGTGTCAGCACATGAACTTCTAAGGTCTTAGATTATATTAAGCGTTATGGGAAACATGGACGCGAACTTGAACACACGACTTTCTGCGCACGAGGCTGAGACCTGGACGCGCGTTTGGGCCTGCCACATGAAGCTGCCGTCGACTCTGGACGCACAGCTCAAGCGTGATGCAGGTGTCACCTACTTCGAATTTCAGGCTCTCCTGAACGTGGCAAAGGCTCCGAAGAAGTCTCTGCGCATGACCGAGCTGGCTGACGCAACGATGATGTCTCTGTCTCACCTCTCCCGCGTTGTCACGCGTCTGGAGAAGAAGGGCCTCGTCTCCCGTACCCCGGACCCGAACGACGGCCGCTCCACCTTCGCTACGCTGACGCCGGCCGGCGCCAAGACCGTCGATGCAGGGCTCCCGGGCCACGTGGGCGAGATGCGCCGCATCATGTTCGACAACCTGTCGGACTACGAGATGGAGGTCGTCTCCTCCGCTCTGGCCAAGATGGCTGCTGCTCTGGCGGAGTCGGCACGCCCGGTCGTCGCGGACTCCCCGCTGGTCGGCGAATCCTCCGGCCTGGACGCCGCTTAATGCAGTTCGGCTGCGGCTGTCACTAGACTGGCCAATTATGATTGACAGTGGTGACAGCTTCAGCGATGACAACGTCGGTGGGGGCAATAACGCCCCCATCGGCATTTTTGATTCCGGTTTCGGCGGTCTGACAGTCGCACGTTCTGTCATGGACCAGCTGCCGGGGGAATCAGTTATCTACATCGGCGACGGCGCGAACGGGCCCTATGGCCCGAAGCCGCTCGCCGAGGTGCGCGGCCACGCTATGGCAATTGCGGACAATCTCGTGGAGCGTGGCTGCAAGATGATCGTCATTGCGTGCAACACGGCTTCCGCCGCCTTCCTGCATGACGCGCGCGAGCGCTATAGCGTCCCCGTCATCGAGGTGATCAAACCCGCCGTCCGCCGCGCTGTTGCGACGACACGGAACGGCAAAGTCGGCGTCATTGGTACCCAAGCCACCATTCGTTCTGGTGTGTACCAAGATCTGTTTTCCCTGGCTCCCGGGATTGAAGCGACGGCGGCGGCATGTCCCGCTTTTGTCGAGTTTGTGGAGGCCGGCATCACTCACGGCCGTCAAGTGCTCGGCGTAGCCCAAGGCTATGTGGAGCCGCTGCAGGCGGCGGGCGTGGATACGCTTGTGCTTGGGTGCACCCATTACCCGCTGCTATCTGGCGTGATTCAGTTGGCTATCGGCGATGATGTCACCCTCGTCTCCTCTGCGGAAGAGACCGCCAAGGACGTTCTGCGCATTCTCACGGAGCGCGATATGTTCGCCGATGTTGACCATGAGCCAGTCCGCACTTTCGAATCGACCGGTGATCCGGAACCCTTCCACCGCCTCGGCCCGCGCTTCCTCGGCCCAGCTGCAGGCGCGTCTGTGGCGGGTGTCTCAGAGGAAAACCATGCGTGATCTTCCGCTCTCTGGCTTAACCTTTCCCTCAGGTTTGTGTAACAGTAAAGTTATGAAGCTGACAGTTCTCGGGTGCACGGGGTCCTTGGCAGCGCCGGGCAACCCAGGCTCTTCCTACCTGATTGAGACGGGGGCGAACGAGCCGGGCATCCTCATGGATTTTGGTCCCGGTGCGCTGGCTGCCATGCAGGAAGTCGCGGACCCGTCTGATGCGCACCTGCTGTTTAGCCACCTGCACGCGGATCACTGCTCCGATACCGCGTCGCTGTGCGTGTGGCGCCGCTTTCACCCGACGGCTCCTGCCAGGCAGCGCCACAAGCTGTGCGGGCCCAGCTACACCCCAGAACACATTGGCCGGATGTGCGGCGACGGGCCGGATGACATCGCGGATTTGTCCGACACGTTCGACTTTCAGGCATGGGTATCCGGCAAGCCGGTCGACATCGACTCGGTGACGGTCACCCCGTTCCCTGTTGTCCACCCGGCTGCTGAGTCGCACGCACTGCGCGTGGAGCACCGCGATTCAGGCAACGTCATCTGCTTCTCCGGCGATTCTTGCTACACGCCCACGCTTATCGACGCCGCGCGTAACGCCAACCTCTTCCTCTGCGAAGCCGCGTGGGGCCCGTACAAGGGTGACGGCACCCCTGAGGGCATGCACATGTCGGGGCAGGAAGCGGGTGTGATTGCGCGTGAGGCAGGCGTCGACAAGCTTGTGCTCGTGCACATCCAACCGTGGTCGGACAAGGAAGCCACGCTGGAAGCTGCGCGCACGGAGTTCGACGGCGAGATCGTGCTCGGCGAGGCTAAGGCAGTCTACGAGTTGTAGGCTCGTGGGCATGACTGAAGCTTTCTTGCGTGCCGACGGCCGCGCTCTGGACGAAATGCGCCCCGTGCGCATCACCCGCGGATTCACCTCAAACCCGGCGGGCAGCGTGCTCGTCGAGTTCGGCAACACCCGCGTGATGTGCACCGCCTCCGCCGAAGAGGGCGTGCCGCGCTTCAAGAAGGACTCTGGCGAAGGCTGGCTGACCGCCGAGTACGCGATGCTGCCGGCTGCGACCCACGACCGCATGCCGCGCGAGTCGATGAAGGGCAAGGTCAAGGGCCGCACGCATGAAATCTCGCGTCTGGTGGGCCGCTCGCTGCGCGCCGCTGTGGATCTCACGGCGCTGGGGGAGAACACGATTCAGCTCGACTGCGATGTCCTGCAGGCTGACGGCGGCACTCGCACGGCCTCGATCACGGGCGCGTACGTCGCGCTTGCGGACGCGATCGGTTACCTCAAGGAGCAAGGAGTCGTCCCCGGCGAGCCGCTGCTCGCCCCTGTTGCTGCGGTCTCTGTGGGTATTGTCGATGGCCGCGTCTGTCTCGACCTGCCGTACGAAGAGGACTCCCGCGCCGAGGTCGACCTCAACGTGGTCATGACTGACTCCGGTGACTTCGTCGAGGTGCAGGGCACCGGTGAGCACGGCCTCTTCGGCCGCGAGCAGCTCGGCTTGATGCTCGACGCCGCGGAAAAGGGATGCCGTGAGCTTATCGACGCACAAAAGGCGGCCCTCGGGTGGTAACCCCCAATCCTGTGCGTGTCCTCGTCGCCTCCGGAAACGCGAAGAAGCTCGGAGAACTGGAAACTGTTCTCTCTGAGCTCGGCATCGACGGGATCGAGCTCGTTTCCTTGCGCGACGTGCAGGCCTACCCTGAACCTGCGGAGACGGGGCTGACATTCGCCGAAAATGCGCTCATCAAAGCCCGCGCCGGGGCAGCGGCTACCGGTCTGCCGTGCGTGGCGGATGACTCCGGCATCGCCGTCGACGCCTTGAACGGCATGCCTGGTGTTCTCTCTGCGCGGTGGTCGGGCGGCCACGGTGACGACCTTGCCAACAACGAATTGCTGTTAGCACAGCTCAGCGACATTCCTGACGAGCATCGCGGTGCAGCGTTCGTGTCCTGCTGCGCGCTCGTCGTGCCCGGCGGTTCCGAGGTCACCGCTGAGGGGCGCTGGGAAGGTGCGCTGTTGCGCGCGCCTCGCGGCTCCAACGGCTTCGGTTACGACCCGTTGTTCCAGCCCGCTGATGCTGACGGGCGCTCGTCTGCTGAGCTCAGTGCGGAGGAGAAGAACGCCCGCTCCCACCGCGGAAAAGCACTGCGCGAGCTCGCCCCGCATATCGCGGCACTACGGTAGCAATCGGCTCGGGCCGCTGCGTCTCGGAGTGAGGGAGCACCGCGCTGGTAGAGTCGAATTATTAAATGCTAATCAAACTCATTGGAGGAATCGCAAAAATGACTGTTCAGTCAGCAAAGAAGGCAATCGCACTCGCAGGTGCAACCGTTATGTCTGCAGGTCTGCTCGTTGCCTGTGGTAACTCCTTGGACGGCACCTGGGAGGGCACCGGCCAGGACGCAGAGACTGGTGTCGCAGCGGGCAAGGTCACTCTGAAGATCAACGGCGGCGACTGTGAGTGGATGGTCACCAACCCGGACACTAACGAGTCCGACACCGCCCGCTGCGAGGTCGACGGCGACGACCTGAAGCTTGCCGACGTTATTACCGGCAAGGACCTGAAGTACAAGACCGAGCAGACCGAGAACTCGCTCACCCTGACCCCGGACGGTGGCGACGCCAAGGACATTCTCGTGCTGACCAAGGTCGGCGAATAGCCCCACCGACTACTAGCGCAACAACAAAGGACCGGTTTTCACACCGGTCCTTTCACGTTTTCTAGGGGCTGGACGCGCCCGCCCAGCGTTGGCACTACGCCAGATCGAACTCCGCCTTGACTTCCCTGCGGCGCCAGTATTCTACGAAGAAGGAGAGAAACGGCACCACGCCGGCCAGTGCGGTCACCAGCCATGTCTGCACCGACCACCGTGCCTTCATGCCCAGGTTGAGTGTGGCCAGAAGGAACAGCGCGTACATCCAGCCGTGGCCGACCGCCACCCAGTTCAGTGCGCTGACATCCATGTTCAGCCCGTACTCCATGATCATGCGGGCGCACAGGAGCAGCAGCATGACACCGGTGACCCACGCAGCGACGGAGAAAAGATTCAGTGCGGTCTTCACGCGGCGCTGGCGCTCGGGGTGAACACGGGGCTGGCCCGGCTGCGGGGCGGGCTGGCTTTCGGGCGTTGTCATGGGGTGTGGTTTCTCCTTGTAGTACTGGGCGTCACGCGTCGTGCTGGCGGCGTCGCGGCGTGTTCAGGGCGTTGAACTCCTCGACGTTGAGCTCCGGGCGCGAGGGCAGGAAGTCCTCGAGGAGGTCCTCGTCGGCAGTGCGGCGGGACTCGGGCGCGGCGTCGGTTTGGTTTGGGCTGGGGGAGGGGTCGCCGAAGGTGGCGGCATCAGCGTCGTAAAGCGCCTGCATGCGGTCGCCGGAGTTCTCCGCGTCAATCTTCTCGTTTTCCATCCGCATGCCTGCGCGGTAAATGAAAATGAGGAAAAGGCCGAACATGGGCCACTGCAGCGCGTACCCGAGGTTTTGTAGCGAACCGGTGCCGGAGGTGTAGCGCGACCACTGCCAGTTAGCCAGCATCAGCGAGACGATCACAGCGGCGATGAGCAGCAGCACGTGCCACGCCTTCACGCGCACATGGTCGCGTTGCGGCTGTTCTTCGGGGCTGGAAGAGGAGCCCGGCGCTGGTTCGGTCACAGTGAAAAGTCTATCAACCGGCCTAAGTGCGCCAAAAGCGCCGGGAATGAGTAGTGCGCCCGGAGAGACTTGAACTCTCACGCCTTACGGCACTGGAACCTAAATCCAGCGCGTCTGCCAATTCCGCCACGGGCGCCTATTCGCGCATGAGCCGTTGCCCGGTGCGCGAAGCGGTTCACAGTGTACAGGGCGCGCCGTTCGCGGCGAAAGCTAGAGGTCCAGATCGCGCAGCAAACGGCCAACGTGGCCGGTTGCTTTGACGTTGTACTGGGCGGATTCGATGGTGCCGTCGGCATCGACCAGGAAGGTGGAGCGGATGACGCCTTGGACGATCTTGCCGTAGTTCTTCTTCTCGCCGAAGGCGCCGTAGGCGGTCATTGCCTCCTTGTCCGGGTCGGACAGCAGCTCGAAGCCCAGGTCGTGGTCGGCGCGGAACTTCGCCAGCTTCTCCGGGGTGTCAGGGCTGATGCCCACAACGGCGACAGAAGCGTCGTTGAACTGGCTCAAGTTCTCGGAGAAATCGCACGCCTCGGTGGTGCAGCCTGGGGTGTTCGCCTTCGGGTAGAAGTAGACAATGACGCGTTGACCTGCGTAGTCGCTTAAGGAGACGGTGGTGCCCTTGTCGTTGGTCAGGGTGAAGTTTGGCGCTTCATCGCCGGGGGTCAAGCGTGTGTTTTCAGTCATGCCCGCCACTGTAGCTGGGATGCAGTACTGTGGTGGCGAGAGAAATTTATCCACAAAGGAGTATGACGTGGCACGCGACATTAACGACATTCAGCGCGACATCGAGCGCACCCGCGGCAACCTGGCCCAGACGATCGACGAGATCGCTGACCGCACCCGCCCGGAAAACCTGGCCAACAACGCGAAGGCTCAGGTGCAGAACAAGATGAAAGACGACAAGGCGCAGAAGGTTCTCGCCGGCATCGGTGTCGCTATTGCCGCCATTGTGGTGATCAACGTGTCCAACAAGCGCAAGAAGAAGAAGGATCTCAAGGACCTGCAGCGCCTGCTGGCAGACCGCAAGTAGTCCTTCGTCGCGCCCAAGCGCACCCTGCGCAATATCCGTTGCGGGGTGCGCTGGTCGTGTTTCTAGACTGGTTTAGGCCAGCTCGGCGCCGGCGCTGCGCATCTCCTCGAGGGCGGCGGCGCCGCGTGCGTCGTCGACAGGCGAGCACATCTCGCGCAGTACGCGCACGTTGAAGCCTTCCTTCAGCCCGTCGAGCACGGTGGCGCGCACACAGTGGTCGGTGGCGATGCCGACGACATCGATGCCAGCGACATCATGCGCTTTCAACCAGTCAGCGAGCAGCGCGCCCTCGCTTGCCGACGCCCCCTCGAAGCCGCTGTACGCCGCCTCGTACTCGCCTTTGCGGAAGTACTCGTCGAAGCGGACGTCTGCGATAGACGCGCGCAGTGCGGCGCCTTCGGAGTCCGCGACGCAGTGGACCGGCCATGTGTCGACGAAGTCCGGATCTTCGGAGAAGTGGCTGCCCGGATCAATGTGCCAGTCCTGGGTAGCGACGATGTGGGAGTAGTTATCGGCGGCGGCGATGTGTTCGGCGATGGTGGCAGCCACTTCATCACCGCGTGCGGTGCCGAGGGTGCCGCCGGGGCAAAAGTCATTCTGTACGTCAACGACAACGAGTGCGTGGTTCATGCGTGCCAGCCTAGCCCGCGTGGCCGGTGCGCGGATGCTTTCACCGCCGTGCTCACCACCGGGGCGGTTGGGGTGTCCAGTGCATCAGTGCGGCGAGGAGCTCATCCGGATCGTCAGCCACGACGAGACTGTCGCGGTCTTCCTGGCGCACAAACCCGTGGGCCACCATGTGATCGATCATGTCCGTCAACGGCCGCCAGAAATCGGCGCCGAGCAGGCCGATAGGTTTGGTGTGCAGGCCGAGTTGCTGGTTGGTCCATTCGTCGAAAAGCTCGTCGAGCGTGCCCGCACCACCAGGGAGCGCGACGAACGCGTCGCACCGCTGACTCATGATGCGTTTGCGCTGCGCGAGCGTATCCACGATGACCAGTTCCCCCAACCCTGTGTGCGCCACCTCGTGGGCGGCGAGGTGCTCTGGCATGACGCCCACGCTGGCGCCGCCGGCATCAATGACCCCCTGAGCGAGAGCGCCCATCATGCCCAGCCGGCCGCCGCCGTACACCAGGGTCATTCCGTGGCGCGTCAACGCGGTACCGAAGGCGTGCGCGAGGGACGTCATTGTTGGGTCCACACCCTCGCGCGCCCCCGCGAACACAGTCACTGCGGAGATATTCACGGGCCCCAGGGTACAAAAGGCTGGGTGTGGAATGCGCGCAAAGAAAAACAGGCCGGGAGCAACTCCCAGCCTGTCGTAGTGTGCGCCACCAGGGACTCGAACCCCGAACCCGCTGATTAAGAGTCAGCTGCTCTGCCAGTTGAGCTAGTGGCGCGTTGGCCGTTACGGCAACGAAGAGAAAATATAGCAGTTAGGTCTGCGCAGAGTGAAATCGCCAGGTCACTGCCGAAAAGCGGGGAGGTGGTGGAAAGGGTGAGGGAGCCCTGTTTTCGCTGGCCGTTGAACAGAGGGTAACGGTGCGATAACGCGACGGTACACGGTTAATATCAGCTTGGTGGCAGGTTGGTGGAAGGCCCGTGATGCAACTGGAATTCGTGTGTCGGCCACCTATATTGTGAGTAGTTGTTGCGACGGGGCCTTGCACGTGTATGGCACCTGTTTGGGACTTGAATAAGGGTTGTGTGTTTCGAGGATGAGTAAGAGCTGGGGTTCGCGTGTCAGGCGCGCGGCGGCCGCAGGTGTGGCATTGATCATCGCGGGTTCGGCGTTGGCGGCGTGCACCATCGAGCAGGATGGGAACGCAGCGGAGAATTCAGAGGCGACAGAGACGACGGAAGAGGTCAAGGATGACCCCGCAGAGATCTCTGTCGAAGACGGTGCCGAGGACGTGGAACCGGTTGTCCCAGTCACCGTGACCGCCCCCGCCGGTCTTGAGAAGGTCACCATGACCAACGAAGACGGCAAAGAGGTTGAAGCCGAGCTCAACGACGACAAGACGGAGTGGACCACGGCAGAGCCGCTGGGGTACAGCCGCGAGTACACCGTCGAAGCCACCACGGAATCCGGCAAGACCTCGACGGCGACGTTTTCGACGGTGACTCCGTCGGCGCAGTCGACCGCTTCCCTGAGCCCGCAGGAAGGCGAAGAGGTTGGCGTCGGCCAGGCGATCTCGTTCTACTTCGACATCGCTCCTAGCGACAAGCAGGCCGTTGAGGACGCGATCACTGTCGAAACATCCAATGACACCGAGGGTGGATTCATCTGGCTGGACGCCAACCAGCTGCGCTGGCGCCCGGTGGAGTACTGGGAGCCCGGCACCGAGGTGACCGTCAAGGCAGATTTCTACGGCCGCGACTTGGGCGACGGCATCTATGGCGCTGAGGACACAGAGACCTCTTTCACCGTCGGCGATGAGTTCCGCACGGTGGTGAACAACTACGGCAAGACGCTGACCGTGTTCAAGAACGGCGAAGAGATCAAGTCGTTCCCGGTCTCCCTCGGTGAGGACGGGGCATTTGATACCCCGAACGGCACCTATGTCGTGGGCGACCAGCACGACCACTTGGTCATGGATTCCCGCACGTACGGCCTGGCCCTGGAAAACGGTGGTTACGTCACCCCGGTTGACTACGCGACGCAGCTGTCCTACTCGGGCATCTACGTTCACTCCGCGCCGTGGGCAATCTGGGCGCTGGGTAAGCACAACCAGTCGCACGGCTGCATCAACGCGCGCCCTGACGATGCCCTGTGGTTTTTGCAAAACACCAAGCGCGGCGACCCGGTGGAAATCATTAACACCGGCGGCGAAACGCTGAGCCCGTACGACGGCCTGGGCTACTGGAACATCGAGCTTGAGCCGGGCCAATCCGTCAAGGCAGGCGAGGACTTTTAGCCACCAAAGCGGCCAAAGTAGAAGGCCCTGTCCGTTCCCTCTCAAGGGCGGACAGGGCCTTTCGCGTTGGGGTGGCTGACGGTGTCTGAAGTCATGACATAGTTGACACGGCGTGCCTGGGACAGCATTCCTGATGGTTGACAGGTCAGTCGC